>NZ_CP124614.1:2129064-2433216 GCF_029958905.1 Vibrio sp. YMD68
CTCTCAGGAAACGGGAGGAACCATTGTTTCTAGTGCGTTGAAACTCATGAATGACATCGTTGCTGAGCGATACCCAGCATCCGAATGGAACATCTATGCGGCGCAAGCGTCAGACGGCGACAACTGGGCCGATGATTCTCCTCGCTGTAAAGAGCTACTGGTTAATCAACTCTTACCGACTTGTCAGTACTACTCCTACATCGAGATCACGAGGCGTTCTCATCAAACTCTTTGGCATGAATACGAAAAGCTTGCACAGCAATTTGACAATTTTGCGATGAAAAATATTAAAACCGTTGATGACATCTTCCCCATATTTCGGGAACTCTTTCAAAAAGAATCAACTTAGGGGAACGTGCCCATGGCGACTCAAGCAAAAACAGAAACATCAAAAAAAAGTAAGTCAAAAGATAAGATGCTCCCTGACGGCCCCGACTGGACGTTCAACTTATTAGAGCAATACCACGTTGAGATAAAACGCGTCGCACAGCATTATCGACTCGACACATACCCAAATCAAATCGAAGTGATTACCTCCGAGCAAATGATGGACGCCTACTCAAGTATCGGTATGCCCATTAACTATAATCACTGGTCTTTTGGTAAGAAGTTTATCCAGACCGAACAAGGCTATAAACATGGCCAAATGGGCCTTGCTTATGAGATTGTGATTAATTCAAACCCTTGTATCGCTTATTTGATGGAAGAGAATACTGTTACTATGCAAGCGCTCGTCATGGCTCATGCGTGTTATGGTCACAACTCATTTTTTAAGGGCAATTACCTCTTTCAAACCTGGACAGACGCCAGCTCCATCATTGATTATCTATTGTTTGCAAAAAACTACCTAGCAGAGTGTGAAGAAAAATATGGGGTTCCTCAGGTTGAAGAGCTCCTCGACTCTTGCCATGCGCTTATGAACTATGGTGTGGATCGATATAAAAGACCTGAGAAGATCTCAATTGCAGAAGAGACGGCACGGCAGCAAGAAAGGGAAGCCTATCTACAATCTCAAGTTAACGAATTGTGGCGAACAGTACCAAAAACAGCCATAAAAGATGAAGATATGAAAGTAAGGTTTCCCAGCGAACCTCAAGAAAATATCCTCTACTTTATTGAGAAACACGCTCCACTCCTGGAACCCTGGCAACGAGAAGTCGTTCGTATCGTCCGTAAAATCAGTCAGTATTTTTATCCTCAAAAACAGACACAGGTAATGAATGAAGGATGGGCCACTTTTTGGCACTACACGATATTGAACCACCTATACGACGAGGGATTAGTCTCGGATAAGTTTATCCTTGAATTTCTGCACAGCCATACCAGTGTCGTAGCACAACCAGCATACAATAGCCCTCATTTTAGTGGCATTAACCCATACGCGCTTGGTTTTGCTATGTTTCAAGACATCAAACGTATCTGCGAAGACCCCACTGATGAAGATGTAGAATGGTTCCCTGACCTAGCAGGAAGTGATTGGTTAGACGCTGTTCATTTTGCAATGCATAACTTTAAAGACGAGAGCTTTATTAGCCAGTATTTATCACCTAAGTTAATGCGCGATTTTAAACTGTTTGCAATTAATGATGACGACCGAAAGAATTACATCGAAATCAGCGCGATTCACGACGATTCTGGTTATCGTCAAATTAGAGAAAAACTCGCCGCGCAATATAATTTGAGTAACCTAGAACCAAATATCCAAGTATTTAATGTCGATGTGCGTGGTGACCGATCTCTGACTCTCCAATACGTGCCACAAGATAGAGTGCCACTTGCTGACAACTATGAAGAGGTGCTGAAACATCTTTATCGAATATGGGGGTTTGACGTTATTTTAGAGGAAGTAAAAGAAACCGGTCGAAGAGAGATTTTGGCGGCGTGTCCACAGCGTCATGACTATGACGCTAAGATATGACTATGACGCTAAGATATGGCTACAACGTTAAGATATGGCTACAACGTTAAGATATAGCTGTCTCGTATCACCCAAGAATACTCACGTTCAACACAATGAGAATGGAATAGAATCACAGTAATACCAAACACAACTCATCAATAGAATGAGTCATGGAGCGTAAAGCGGTAGAACAAAGCGATAAAAAACAAAAAGGAGCAATCTTTGCTCCTTTTTAACTGCGCTCTTAGAAGCGTCTGTTCGATTCTAACCTAAAATCCCGCGGACTATCTCAAGATCTTCTGGCGTATCAACCCCCGCAGCTGGCGCCTCTTTTGCGATGTCGACATGAATCTTTTCGCCATGCCACAACACTCGTAACTGCTCTAAACATTCGATTCTTTCTAAAGCCGTAGGCTGCCAATGAATATACGTGTTAATAAATCCAGCACGATAAGCATAAATGCCAATATGGCGCAGTAAGGGTTGAACAATGGCTGGGTTAGCCTTAGAGAAAGCATCTCGGTCCCACGGAATCGATGCACGGCTAAAGTAGAGTGCATAACCCTCTTTGTCCGTAACAACTTTGACCGCATTCGGATTAAAGACTTCACTTTCATCTGAAATTTCCACCGCCAACGTCGCCATCGGAGCAACACTGTTCGCGAGGTTATTGGCTACCTGCTTAATAATTGAAGGAGGGATCAAAGGCTCGTCACCTTGAACATTCACCACAATATGGTCATCAGGGATGTTCATGACCTTAACGACTTCAGCTAGACGTTCGGTGCCAGACTCATGATCAGGCGATGTCATGCAGACCTGCCCACCAAAAGATAACACCGCCGCCTCTACACGACTGTCATCCGTCGCTATGATAACCTGCTCAGCACCAGCTTGAATGGCTTGCTCATAGACCCATTGAATCATAGGCTTCCCAGCAATATCGGCCAAAGGTTTACCAGGAAGACGGCTAGACTGAAATCGTGCTGGAATGACAACCGTAAATGACATTAACGTCCCTCTTCTGCTGAAATAGTACGAGCTTCAGGTTCGATTAAAACAGGAATACCTTCTTTAACTGGGTAAGCTAATCGGTCTAGCTTACAAATAAGTTCTTGGTTTTCTTTATCAAACGTGAGCTTTCCCTTACACACAGGGCAAGCGACAATCTCAAATAGACGATGATCCATATTGTTCCATTACCTCTTTTATTTTTTCCATAATACGCTGTTCGTTACCCATTTCAAACTCAGCAGAAACAGGTAAATACCACCATGTTTCAGTAGCAAAATCTCGACACTTGACGGCATCTTTCTCTGTCATGATCAGGTTTGAGCCATATTGACTTAGCGTATTTAACTCTTGTTGTTGATACGCTTGATGATCAGCAAACCCTTGGGTTTTTATTAGCTTCGCATCAAGTTGTTTTAATGTACTAAAAAACCTAGGTGGATGGCCTATCCCAGCAAATGCTACGAGCTTTTCTAATGTACTCACACAGGCACGCTCTCCGGTGACCAAGTTAATGGCCTCTGATGGCATCAACGTCATGCCAATTTCACTCTTTTGAGGTTGACCACCATTAGTAATAACAAAGTCGACTTCCTCAAGGCGAGAGGGTTTTTCCCTTAATGGCCCTAATGGGATCAACTGTTCATTGCCAAAACGCCTAATACCATCAACAATGACAAACTCAATATCTCGCTCAAGCGCGTAGTGTTGAAGTCCATCGTCTGTAATGATGATATCTACCCCTTCGGGAAGCAAAGCTTTTACTGCTTCCGCACGTACTGGCGACACAGCAACAGGCGCTTGGGTTCTTTGTTTGATTAACTTGGGCTCATCACCACAATGCGCGGTCGGCGTTGAGCTTTCAACGATCAACGGATAGTTGGGGGCTTTCGCTCCGTACCCTCTGGACACCACACCCGGTTTAAATCCTTGCTGTTTTAGCTTTTCAACCAGCCAAATGACCACGGGAGTTTTCCCATTCCCACCCGCGGTAATATTCCCTACCACCACCACAGGAACTGGCGCGCGATAGCGTTCTTTACGACCATCGTCAAACGCACATCGACGCTTAGTGCTTATGTATAGAAATAACTGACTTAACGGCCATAATAATGGCCAAAGCAAATATTTTAACGGATGATTATGGAACCAGATCTTTTCAATCACAGGTTACTCACCAAACTGAATTCGATGCAGCTGTGCATAAGCACCATCTTGAGCCAATAACTCTTTATGAGGGCCACGCTCAATAATTTCTCCCTCATCCACAACCAAAATCTCATCCGCTTCTTCAATCGTCGATAAACGGTGGGCAATGACGAGCACAGTTTTGTTTTTTTGCAACTCCTCTAGAGCCGCTTGAATAGCCCGCTCTGATTCTGTATCAAGCGCTGATGTGGCTTCATCCAATATGAGCACTGGAGCATCTCTAAGCAATGCACGCGCTATGGCGATGCGTTGGCGCTGACCACCAGAAAGACTCGTGCCATTTTCACCAATGATCGTGTCTAAACCATCATCTAAATTATTGATGAACTCCGTGGCATGAGCCAGTGTCGCGGCCTGTTCTATCTGAGCTCGAGTGTACTTTTCTTCAGCAGCATATGAGATGTTGTTGGCAATCGTGTCGTTAAACAAATGCACATTCTGGGACACCAATGCAAAATGCGTCCTTAGGTTGGTCAGCTTGTAATCGCGAACGTCATGCCCATCCAGTTTTATCGAGCCGGAATCCACATCATAGAATCGAGTAAACAGATTCGCGATGGTACTTTTACCTGACCCCGAACGCCCAACTAAGGCGACCGTTTTTCCGGGTGGAATCGTAAAACTGACGTTGGTTAACGCGGGTTTTTCTTTGCCTTGATAGGTGAAGGTCACGTCATCGACCTCGACTAAACCCTTCACTTTCTTAACGTCTAACTGCCCCTTGTCACGTTCAGTTTCTAAATCCATTAACGAGAACAACGTTTGGCAAGCCGCCATACCTCTTTGGAATTCAGAAGTGACATTGGTTAGAGATTTTAGCGGACGCATTAATCCGAACATAGCGGAGAAAATAACGGTAAAGGTTCCCGGTGTCAGCTCCGCGCGAATTGAATCAACGCTGGCCAGAAATAAAACGGCCACTAAAGCAACCGAGGCGATAAGTTGTATTACTGGGTTGGCGACGGCTTGAGCAGCCACGAGCTTCATGGTCTGCTGACGCATTTGATTACTGACACTATCAAAGCGTTCGCGCTCCACTTCTTGTCCACCATAGCTCAGAACAACCTTGTGCCCTTTAAGCATTTGTTCCGCAGAGGAACTCACACTTCCCATGCTGGTTTGCATATTCTTCGATATTTTTCTAAAGCGTTTAGAAATAATACTGATGCCCCAAGCCACGAAAGGAGCAACAATAAACAGCACTAATGAAAGCTTCCAACTGTTCCAAAACATCAAAGTCAGCAGGCCGATAATGCTTGCCCCTTCTCGTACAATGCTCACCAGTGCACGGCTTGTCGCACCCGCCACTTGTTCAGAATCGTAGGTAATTCGAGACAACAAAGCCCCTGTCGACTCTTTATCGAAAAATGAAACGGGCATGTGCATAAACTGATGGAATATCTTACGGCGCATTAGCATAACGACGTTGCCAGATACCCAACTCAAACAATAAGTAGAAATAAAACCGCTTAAACCTCGAATCACCATCATGCCAAAAATGATGATGGGTAAAATGCGTAAAAAGTCTGATTCTGTACTGCCAAAACCTTCATCCAATAAGGGTTTTAGCAAAGAAAGCATGTACGTGTCTGCGACAGCATTAATAATTAGAGCGACAACGGCAACAGCGAGACCTGCTTTGTAGAGTCGAATATAAGTCCATAATCGCTTAAAGGTTTGCAGCGTGGTTTCATCTGTAGTTGTCGACATAAAAGTGCTTAATTTTGAATGCAATATTGCTTCTATTCTACTCCGTTACGCAGCATCTGCCTATACCAGCGTGTGCCTTCTCTTTCACGAATCGTCGAAACTTGCCACATATTGTCAATCACCTTGACCGTTATTTGCCCATGCTGACCAGTATCTAACCAGTCACTGTTATGTTCTTGATAACGATTGACAACCGACTCATTCGGCAGATTCCAGCGACCACCTTTTGCCAGAGATGCAATCGCCACTTTTGCTTGCACATTCTCTATAAACTTGGAGGTTGATGAAGTACGGCTACCATGATGAGGAACAATGAGCACATCGCTGGGTAATGTTTTAGGCTCTCGGATAAGCAACCACTCAACCATTGCGTCAATATCTCCCGTCAGCAACAGACTAAAAGCGGCATTCTCATCGGTTACACGAATCACACAAGAGTGAGGATTGTACGCTCTCTTTACTTGAGAAATAGGCCATAAAACCTCAAACTTCAGACCTTGCCAAAACCAGTCCATACCCTTCACGCACGGTTGATAACCGCCTAAAGTCTGAGGCGACCATTTGAACAAAGGCAACATGTGTCTCTCCAGCTCTCCTCGTCCACCAGCGTGATCGGCATCAAGATGGCTGAGTATCAATCCGTCTAGTTGGTTTATTCCTCGTCTTTTTAGAGTCGGAATGATCAAGGATTCAGCAATAGAGCCATCCTCCCATCGGTTACCTGTGTCATACACCACCGCCCGGCCCTCTTTTTCAATCAATACCGCAAGCCCGTGTCCAACATCCAACACATCGACACGCCATTGATTGGAATGATTCGGTTGGTCCCATTCATAAAATACAGCACAAATCAAAATACCGCCCACCAGCACTCGTGCCTGTTGGTTCAAATAGGTGCCAATAAACGCGAAGGTAAACACTCCCACAAACATACCCACTTGAAAGCGCGAGAGCGACAACCAACTGAATGACGCATAACCAGAACTCCAATGCACAGGCATCAATACAAATTCCACGACCTGCCAACTCCACGCCGCTAAGCCAATATCCATCATGGTGAAAAACAGGGCAAGAAAAGTAAACGGAATCACGACAACACTAAACCAAGGAATAAATAGGATGTTATAAAGCACGCTACTGGCACTAAACCCACTAAATAGCACGGCAGTCATTGGCACCATCCAGATCACGATCAAAATCTGAACTTTCAATGCTGATAAAAACTGACTTCTATTCACTTTAGGTTTACTCAAGGCATAGATGACCATCGCAACCGCATAAAACGATAACCAGAAACTGCTCGATAACACTGAAAAGGGAGAAAAAATCAAGACGGCAGACATGGTAAGCAGCAGCTTTTTGAGTAACGGCTGTTTATTGGTCGACACAAGCAGCAATGCTCCTGTCAGGCACATGGCTAATGCCCGTTGGGTTGGAATACTAAAGCCGGCAAGCCATGCATACCCAATCGCCAGTATGCTACCGACCAGCCAAGGGAGCCAAAGAAGTGTGGGGGAAATTCGGCTTAACACCTTTCCAATATAAAAACCGACAACAAACATCACTCCGATATGTAAACCTGATATGGCGATAAGGTGGCTCAGGCCACTGTCTCGATAATTTTTCCACTGAGTTTTGGTGAGAAACAACCTCTCACCAAAGACCAAGGCCATGATTGGACCTTTAACCGCACTTTGGTCGACATAATCGAGTGTTCGTTGGTAAAGAGTTTGGCGGTAGGATTGTTGGCTGGTCACGACATAAGAACGATCAGATTTGATGGTTCCCCTAGCGACCCACCCCTTGACCAAATAGTGGGATTCCATATCAAAACCGTGCTCGTTTTTTCGTCCATAAATGGGCTTCACGACAACATGAGCCTGAAGAGTGTCGCCCAATTTTAAAGGCGCTGGGCTGACAAGGCGTATTGCAGGCTGCTCAAAAAATGACAATCTTTGACCATTGATTGTACTAACTAAAACCGTCCCCTCATAACCGTGACGTATTTGCTTAAAAAAGCTGTCAATTCGAGCATTTATGGTAATATCCACACCGTGTTTGAAAATGATATTCTGATGTTGTTGTAGTTGATGTCCTTCTATTAACACAGTGAATACTGCAAGGGAAATACCAAAGAATGGCCGTAACCTTCTATGCTTAATAGAGGCGATTACACACATAATGGAGACAATAGACCATTTCCAGTCAGGCAAAGATGGCCAAAACGGAGAACTTAAAACCGTTATAGAGAACGAAGATAACGTCCAGTAATTTATTAAGAGAGTCATATTTTCCTATGCCAAGAAAATTCATCAAACGTTTTATGCCTGACCACAGCGTGATTAAGCGTCAGAAGGCACTAAAAATTTTTGGCAATGTTCTGTATAACCCTAACCTCTGGTGTTTAAACCGCCGTTCAGCTGCGGGAGCCTTTGCCGTTGGCTTATTCATGGCGTTTGTTCCTTTACCTAGCCAAATGCTTTTGGCCGCTGGCCTCGCAATATCTTGTGGTGTGAACCTTCCTCTCTCTGTTGCCTTAGTCTGGATAAGCAATCCCATCACCATGCCCGTATTGTTTTATTGCGCTTACAAAGTCGGTGCGCTGGTCATGAACGTCCCACCTGAAGCTTTTCATTTCGAACTTAGCTGGGAATTTTTAATGCACCAAATGAACACCATGGGACCTCCTTTTCTTCTTGGGTGCCTCATCTGCGGTGTCATTGCAGCTATGATTGGTTACTTTGGTATTCGAGGCTTATGGCGTTATTCAGTAGTAAGAAGTTGGCGACAACGTAGATTACGCTAGCGATTTCAAACACAAAGGTACAATCGTATTCCGTAAACTGGCATTCATGTTTAGCCATCAGTGTATGACGAAGTAGACAAACAATGAAAAAGGACCACATGGGTCCTTTTTTCGTATTGCTAAGCACAACCTGTTTTCGGCTGTTTGACTTATTTTCAACCCGTTAACTCAAGCTGATAAAACGAGTCGACAAGGCCAAAAGGAGAGCTATTTCGCACTCAGCACACTCGCTGGATTCAGCTTACTCGCACGCGAGGCGGGATACCACGTTGCTAACAAACTTAGCATAATGGCAGTCATGGATACCAACACCACGTCATTCAACATAACTTGCGAAGGCAAAAAGTCGACAAAATAGATATCACCAGACAAAAACTGATGATCTAACAACGTCTCTAATGCGCCAATTATTGACGTCAGATTAAACGCAATAAAGACCCCAATAACACTACCTGTAACACTGCCAAGCACTCCTGAAAAAACGCCTTGCCAAACAAATATTCGCTTAATTAGGCCATCAGTTGCACCCATGGTGCGTAGAATCGCTATTTCACCTGCTCGATCTTTTACCGCCATCATGAGTGTCGACACAATATTAAAACTTGCTACGCCAATAACGAGTACCATCACGAGATACATGATGGTTCTAACCAGTTGAATATCGCGATATAAGAATCCAAACTTTTGCTGCCAACTGCGAAGATACACATACTCTTCTAACTGGTTTCCTACACTACGAACAATGAAAGTCGCGTTGAGGACATCGTCGACCTTAATCGATACGCCAGTGACTTTATCACCAAGTTGCGCGTATTGCTGGGCATCTTCAAGCGGGATAATCGCCAGGTTATGGTCTATTTGTCCATTAAGTGTCAAGAGACCCGCTACCTTAACCCTAACGCGCTGTGGCGCTTGTACCTTTGTGGTCCCATTAATGACAGGTAGCATTAGAGTCAATGAGTCACCAACCTCAACGCCAATCGCTTGAGCGACGCCTTGACCTAGAATGATCTGCCCCCCCCCTGGATGGAAGGTTTCCCACACTTTCGCGTCAACAAATTCCATTAGACTTGACACTTCAGCTTCTAATGTAGGCTTAATACCTCGTACTTCCACCGCTTTTAACTGCGATCCTTTTTCAGCCAGTGCCGTCAATTTAATAAAAGGGGCAGCAGCCAAGACATTGTTATTCTCTTTAGCTTGTTCCACCATTTTTGGCCAGTCCTGAATGGGCTTTTGTACCCCTTCAAACTCGCCATGAGAAACAACCGACAGCACTCTATCTCGAAGCTCTCGTTCAAACCCGTTCATCGCTGACAGGCCGATAATAATCACTGCGACACCGACAGCAATGCCAATCGTTGATGACAGAGAAATGAACGACACCATTTTATTACGTTGCTTCGCGCGACTAAATCGGCCACCAATAAACAGCGAAAGTGAAGAAAACATTACTCGGCCTCGTCATCAATGAAAGACCCGTCTTGCACCAACAACCCATCTTGCATTTTAAGCTGCCTGTCCATCTTCGCCGCCAGTTCACTGTCATGTGTCACGACCAAAAAGGCGGTCCCCGATTCTTGATTCAGCTGGCGCATCAGATCATAAATCGACAATGCAGTCGCATGATCTAGGTTCCCTGTGGGCTCATCAGCCAAAACAAGGTCCGGTTTATTCACTAACGCACGCGCGATCGCGACTCGTTGACGTTCTCCACCGGACAGCTCTGATGGACGATGCCCAATGCGATGTGTTAACCCAACTTTATCAAGTAATGCCTTTGCTGCTGCATTCGCTTCACTACGCTTCATTCCGCCGATAAGTAAAGGCATCGCGACGTTTTCTAAAGCAGAAAAATCCGCAAGAAGATGGTGGAACTGGTAAACAAACCCAAGATGGCGATTGCGAATCTTTGCCTGTTTATTGGAGCTCAGTGCAGCCAAATTATGCTCGAGGAACGTCACGTTTCCTTCAGTGCAATCATCCAACGCGCCAAGGATGTGCAATAGAGTGCTCTTTCCCGATCCTGATGTTCCAATGATGGAGACTAACTCGCCTTTTTTTAGATCAAAACTGACGCCTTTGAGAACCTGCGTATCCAAAGAGCCGTCATGGTAGGTTTTACATACATTATGACATTGTAGAAGATTACTCATATCTTAAAGCCTCGGCGGGTTTGACGGATGATGCGCGGTACGAAGGAAACAAGGTGGCTAATAAACTCAGCACAACGGCTAAGACAACAACGATGAATATTTGCGATGGGTTGATCAATATGGGCAGCTGCCCTCCCACAGAAAATAGCGCAACGCCCATCGTTTCAAGAATCGTATTAAGGTTAACCGCAAGCAGCACGCCTAACGCCCCACCAGCCAGCGCCCCAATGACTCCGCTGCTCGCACCTTGAACCATAAATATAGCGAGGACTTGGTGATCGCTCATGCCCTGTGTTTTTAAGATGGCCACTTCCGATTGCTTTTCCATCACCACCATAATAAGGGCTGAAATGATATTGAACGCCGCCACACCGACAATCAGCCCTAGCATTAATCCCATCATGTTCTTTTCCATTTGAACCGCTTGAAACAATTCTCCTCGTTGCTCACGCCAGTCGCTCCAATGCCAGTTTTGAGGAAGCGCTTGTTTGGATAAATCGGCCACAACGAACGGGTCATCAAAAAAGAGACGCCATCCTGAAATCGTGTCGGGTGAATATCGTAGTAACCTAGCGGCATCCGACAAATGCGTGACCATCAACTGTGCATCAACATCGGACCCGGTGTTAAAAAGCCCCGCGACAGTAAAATTACGTTGGCTAGGTATGCGGCCAAAAGGGGTGTATTGGCTTGCGCTCGTCACCATAAGTCGGACTTTGTCACCGGTTGAAACGTTGAGCGAGCGGGCAAGGCTATGGCCAAGAAACACGTGGTAATCGCCTTGTTTTAGATCGGACAACCGCCCTGCAATTAAGTGTTGTTCTATCGGGTCATTCTCTTCGGGCAAGATGCCCAGCATCATTCCAGCGGTCAATTGAGAGGCGCTTTGGATAACCGCTTCACTGCGAACAATCGGTTCAGGGGCTTTTTGATCGGACATTTGAGAAATAAAACCTGGAATATCAGCAGTATGTTCAGTTTTATCATTATTTTGAGAAATGACCGCTTGGGGCAGTACGCCCAGAATGCGGCTTTTCAATTGCGCCTCAAACCCGTTCATGACCGAAAGAACCGTAATCAAAGACATAACACCAATAGTAATTCCAGCTGTCGACATGTAAGAGACAAATCGACTGAATCTATCACCGGATCGTCCCCTGAGGTAACGCAGACCGATATAGAACGAAATGGGAAGAGTCATAGTTAAAACCAAGATAAATTGAACCCCATACTTTAACGATTTACGTACTAAGGTTATAGCCCTAATTTGCTAAAAATAAGTTAATTGTACCCAATTACAGAGACATACCTTGATATGTTTGTAGCGATGGCGATAATCACAACTCAAGCATTACAAAATTCCTTCTATTGGCAATAATAAAAGGGGGACGATCGGCAATAAAAGGAGCTCTACTATGTCAGATCAGGCGTTTTTTTCCGTTCAACATAAGATGACGGCGAACATCGAGCCATTACCGGCAGAATTTGTCTTCCCTTCTAATGACGTCTTCGAGTCCGAGATCCCAACTCCTTTTATTGTATCGAGTGAATTTAGCCAACTTGATAAGCTTAACGAGTCTGCACGAATCGAGCTGACGAACAGTGATTTCAAACATGTTGTGCAACTGTTAGACACACAAAATTCTAAGCTTAACTTGCTGCTGACGTTCATGCTTTCTCAACAAGACGATGAACAGTTTCGTAATACAACCCATTCATTTGGCGCGAGCGTCTTTTCTTATTACAGCAAAGCTAAACTGGCGGTGGGGACAAAAACGCGTGTCAAATTATTCTTAGATCACCCGCCTGCTGCCATTTATTGTTACGGCGAAGTCAGTTCTGTAGAGCAACATGACTTAGGCTGGGATACGACTATCCAGTACACATTATTAAGAGACGCAGACGAAGACATACTCATTCGAGCCGCGCTCTACCAACAACAAAAACTCCTGCGTCAGCGCTCCCTTAATAGAGACAAATAAGTACCCTTTCATGACAATATCAAAACTTCTTTCTCTATCGACACCCAGCGGTGCGGGAGATAAAAAATTCATCGGTAACCTCAAAGGTTCTAGCCTCGCTCTGGCTATCGCCGAACTTGCCGACACCCATAAAAACCATACCTTGCTCGCTGTTGCCGATCCACAAACCGCGTTAAAACTGCAGCAAGAGATCGAACAATTCACCGATCAAGAAGTGGCCATATTCCCTGATTGGGAAACGCTTCCTTATGATAACTTTTCACCTCATCAAGAGATTATTTCCGATCGTATAGCACGGCTGTATCAATTGCCGTCTCTTACCTCGGGCATCACCATTGTTCCAATAAGCACCTTGCTACAAAAACAGTCTCCTCGAGAGTTTTTGCTGCAACACACCTTAATGGTAAAAACCGGCGATCTGTTTTCTCTTGAAAAACTGCGCATTCAATTAGAGCAATCCGGCTATCGCCATGTCGACCAAGTGTTTGGGCCGGGTGAATATGCAAGCCGAGGTTCTATTCTCGATCTTTTCCCTATGGGCAGCAAAGACCCTTATCGGATCGATTTCTTTGATGACGAAATTGATACTATTCGTACCTTTGATCCTGAGAATCAGCGATCCATCGAGGACATTCAGGAAATCCGATTGCTTCCAGCCCATGAATTTCCGACATCAGAATCGGCAATTGAAGATTTCCGAATTCGCTGGCGCCAACGTTTTGATGCTCGAAGAGAGCCTGAATCGATTTATATGCAGGTGTCAAAAGGCACATGGCCCTCTGGTATCGAATATTGGCAACCCCTATTCTTTGATCACACTGAGAGCTTGTTTGACTATATAACCCCTGGCAGTCAATTAATTGTTGTCGGCGATATAGAGCCTGCGATAGATGTCTTCCTCACGGATGTTGAGCATCGCTATGAGCAGCGAAAAATCGACCCACTTCGCCCTTTGCTTCCACCGGCTGACTTGTGGTTAAAGAAAGACGAGTTGTTTCGCTTTTTTAAGCAGTTGCCTCAAACATTACTGTCTATTGAAAACATCCCGGAAAAATCAGGGCGAAGCAATCTCGCTGTGGAATCGCTACCGGACTTATCCGTACAACACAAGAATAAAGAACCTTTAGCCGCACTTCGCCAATTTTCAGAAACATTCCAAGGGAAGATCATCTTCTCTGTAGAATCTGAAGGACGAAGAGAGGCACTGCTTGAATTGCTGCAAGGGATCAAATTACGTCCGATTGAAGAAGATAGCTTCAGCAACGCAATCAAAAGCAGCAAGAAATTCACCCTTGTTCTAGGCGCATCTGAATATGGGTTCATCGATACTGCATCGAACATCGCTTTCATTTGTGAGAGTGACTTGTTGGGTGACCGCGTGATTCAACGACGCAGAAAAGATCGAAAGACCACCAACAGTGACTCGGTCATTCGTAACCTTGCAGAGCTAAAAACCGGCCAACCTGTGGTGCATATTGATCATGGTATCGGTCGCTATATTGGCCTGCAAACACTTGAAGCGGGCGGCATGATCACCGAATACGTGACACTTGAGTATCAAAATGACGCCAAACTTTACGTTCCAGTGGCTTCATTAAACCTCATTGGTCGGTACTCAGGTGGGGCAGAAGAAAGTGCACCTTTGCACAAACTGGGGGGCGAAGCATGGCAAAAAGCTCGTAAACGCGCGGCAGAAAAAGTACGTGACGTGGCCGCAGAACTGCTCGATGTCTACGCTAAACGTGAACTCAAACCTGGCTACAAGTTTGTCCTCGACCGCGGTCAATACGCCACGTTCAAATCTGGATTCCCATTTGAAGAAACCGATGACCAAGCCACAGCCATTAACGCTGTCATGTCCGACATGTGTCAAGCCAAAGCAATGGATCGACTCGTCTGTGGTGATGTAGGCTTTGGTAAGACAGAAGTAGCGATGCGAGCGGCTTTTGTCAGTACAGATAATGGCAAGCAAGTTGCGGTACTGGTACCAACAACGCTGCTTGCTCAACAACACTTTGAGAACTTTCGTGACCGATTTGCTAATCTGCCGATTCGTGTTGAAGTTCTGTCTCGATTCAAATCGGCGAAAGAACAAAAAGCGATCATGCAAGATGTGGCCGACGGAAAAGTTGACATTCTCGTCGGTACTCACAAATTGCTATCGAGTGATCTTCAGTTCAATGACCTTGGTCTTCTCATCGTCGATGAAGAACACCGTTTTGGTGTTAGGCAAAAAGAGAAAGTCAAAGCTATGAGGGCGGATGTAGACATTTTAACCCTCACGGCGACCCCGATTCCTAGAACACTCAATATGGCAATGAGTGGCATGCGTGATTTGTCCATTATTGCTACTCCCCCCGCTAGAAGGTTGGCCATAAAAACCTTTGTTCGAGAAAATGATGATGGCGTGATACGTGAAGCAATTCTTCGAGAAATCATGCGTGGCGGGCAAGTATACTTCCTACACAACCAAGTCGACACCATCGATAAAGTCGCAGAGAATTTAGCCAAGCTGGTTCCAGAGGCTCGAATTACCACCGCTCACGGTCAAATGCGAGAGCGTGAATTGGAAAAAGTCATGAACGACTTCTACCACCAGCGTTTCAATTTATTGGTGTGTACTACCATTATTGAAACCGGTATTGATGTCCCGACCGCCAACACCATCATCATGGATCGTGCCGACAACCTCGGGCTCGCACAGCTTCACCAATTGCGTGGGCGCGTTGGGCGTTCGCATCACCAAGCTTACGCCTACCTCCTTACGCCTCATCCAAAAGCAATGAGTAAAGACGCCATCAAACGTCTTGATGCCATCGCATCACTGGAAGATTTAGGAGCTGGCTTCACCCTAGCCACTCACGACCTTGAAATTCGAGGAGCGGGTGAATTGTTGGGTGATGAACAGAGCGGTCAAATCCAGTCGGTTGGATTCAATCTTTATATGGAAATGCTGGAGCAAGCCGTTGAAGCCCTAAAAGAAGGGAAAGAGCCCTCTCTAGAAGAGCTACTACGGGACCAAACGGAAGTCGAAATGCGTTTACCGGCCCTGCTTCCCGATGATTATATTCCTGACGTGAACACTCGCCTATCAATGTATAAGCAAATTGCCAGCGTCAGTCATGTGGATGAACTTGCCGAGCTCAAAGTAGAACTTATCGACCGCTTTGGTACGCTGCCAGACGCAACGAAAAACCTGCTCTCAATTGCTGAAATTAAGTTGGATGCAGCCGCGATAAAAGTGAAGAAAATCGAAGCGCACGAGAAAGGTGGTTACATTGAGTTCTATCCCGATGCTGACATTAATCCGATGTTTTTGGTTAAACTATTACAAGCTCAGCCACAAAAATTTGCGATGGAAGGGCCCACTAAGCTTAAGTTTACGGTACCATTGGTAGATAGGCGTAAACGGGTTAGCTTTGTTGTGGACATGCTGTCTGAATTTCAGCAGAACGTTCTTCCCAAAGTATAAGTAGCCTTTGATTATTTAAAATTAGTTATTGTGACTAATTGATGGAGTTAAAATGAAAAAACTGATCCCACTGCTGCTCTTTTTAGTTTCGATGCCGACATTAGCTGAGAGACAATTTGATATAGAAGTGATCATTTTTAAACGTGCTGTCGATGCCGAAAAAACCAGCGAGTCTTGGCCTGTATCGTTACCTGAACTTGACCTCAGCAGAGCAGGTAAGTTTTCTGATTCAGAGTTTCGTGATATCAAAAAGGTATCCATGCTTCCTTATGGTGAATATCACCTGACGGATCAAGTTCAGTCATTAAAAAAGCATGCCGGGTTCGACGTTCTTTTGCATAAAGCATGGCGACAAGGAGATCAAGGTCGAGGATCAGCTCCTGTGTTTCATATTCAAGCTGGCAGTGACTATGCCGCCAGCTTTAACCCAGATGGCTCTGAAAAGGTTGCGTTTAGTGAAGTATCACCCGTAGAAGGGGTTATTGAAGAAAGCTTTGATCGCCCTTTGTACGAACTGGAAGGCAAGCTTCAAATTTATGTTCAGCATTATCTCTATGCGGAAACACAACTGGATCTCAAAAGCCCAAGTATTAGAAAAGTGGCGTTTGAAGAGACACAACTTGACGACGACTTTGATGTACAGCAACTCGAGCAGAACCAATCCGAGTCAGGGCTAGTGCTCTCCGACACTGAAAAAGCGACGGTTTTGGCTGGAAATATGGAGAATGTCTCCCCAACCATCACCACCGAACAGTATTTAAAGAGTTACCGAATGGACCAAAAGCGTCGTATGCGCAGCACTGAAACACACTACTTAGACCACCCATTGCTGGGGATCGTCATTCAAGTCCGTCGTGTGGAGAAAGGTTAAATAGTCACGCCCTCTAACGAGGGCGTTATTCTAACTTGAGCAAGCAATTCCAACTTAAGCAAGCAGCAGTGACCTCATGCCCCCTCAATTCTCCCTCTCTTCTCAACGCCTGACATTGCGATTGATTCAACCCACTGAAGCGGAGCAGTTTATGCTTTGCGTTGATCGTTCAAACTCGCTTCATCAGTGGGTTGACTGGTGCCATCCCCAATTTTCATTGCAGGAAAGTGAACGCTTTCTACTCGCTACTCGTCTGAATTGGGTAAGAGGTGATGCCTATGGTTTTGGGCTATTTCGTCATACCGACGGGGTACTGATTGGCATGGTTGCGGTGAATGAGCTTTATCATACTTACAATATGGCCAGCATTGGCTATTGGGTTGCCGACGTCCATCAAGGTAAAGGTTACGCCAAAGAAGGGATACAAACCGTGCTTGATTTTTGCTTCGACATATTAAAGATTTCTCGTGTCGAAATCGTTTGTGATCCCAGCAACAAGCCGAGTCATTCTGTGGCACAAAGCTGCGGCGCAAAGCAGGAAACTCTGGCGCGAAATCGTTTTATCTTTGATGGTGAGCCCAGAGACGGCTTGGTGTTTTCAATCATACCAAAAGACATCGATAAGTAGCGATTTTTGCAAATGGATTTAAGTACAAATAAACGTAGATATCCATAAACATAGATATCCATAAACATAGATACCAATAGACGCAGATATAAATAGCCAAGATATAAAGACAAAAAAAGAAGAGCGATAATGCTCTTCTTTTTATTGCGTTCAGTCACTCAAGAAATTAGTGAAGTTTTAAGTTTGGTCTTAACACACGGTTAATTCTACCCACTAACATCATTAGCCCTGTTTTGATCGCGCCATGTAACGCCATTTGGTGCATACGATACAGCGAAATATACACCACTCGAGCAATCCGTCCCTCGACCATCATGGAGCCTTTGGTTAAGTTCCCCATCAAGCTACCCACGGTCGAGAAGCGGCTTAGCGAAACCAATGAACCATGATCTTTGTAAACATAAGGTTTAAGCGGTTTATTGGCGAGCAGAGCAACAATGTTCTTGTACACATGGCTAGACATTTGATGTGCAGCTTGCGCTCTAGGTGGAACAAATGAACCATCTTCTTGAGTACACTGGGCCAAATCACCAATCGCAAAAACCGTCTCGTCACGCGTCGTTTGAAGCGTATCAGTCACCACCAATTGATTGATGCGGTTAGTTTCAAGGCCAGCGATGTCTTTCATAAAGTCAGGCGCTTTAATCCCTGCCGCCCAAACCATTATCTTGGCTTTAATTTTGTCGCCATCTTTCGTCACTAGACCATCAGATTCGGCTTTCGTTACCATAGTCGTTGTGCGTACATTTACGCCAAGCTTGGTAAGCTCTAGGTGAGCAGCACTTGAGATACGAGGAGGCAAAGCCGGAAGTATACACTCCCCAGCTTCGACCAAGTTCACGTTAAGCTTGCTAGAATCTAGATCACCAAATCCGTAAGTACGAAGTTCTTTAACCGCATTGTGTAGCTCAGCAGACAGTTCAACCCCCGTCGCACCCGCACCAACAATCGCAATATCAACGCTACCATTACCATTATTGGCATGAAGCTTCAAAAATTCGTTATTCATTTCAGTGCGAAAGCGATGCGCCTGTTCAGGGCTGTCTAGGAAAATACAGTGGTCACGTACTCCCGGTGTATTGAAATCATTTGACGTTGAACCGATGGCTAAAACAAGGATGTCGTATTGAAGCTGACGACTTGGCATCAAAAGCTCGCCCTGTTCATCCTTTAATTCACTTAAAGTAATGCTTTTCGACTCACGATCGATGCTCTCTAAGCTGCCCATTTGAAACTCAAAACCGTGATTTTTAGCGTGAGCGCGATAGCTCAGTGCATCAACACCAGCATCGAGCGAGCCTGTTGCTACCTCGTGTAATAGAGGCTTCCAGAGGTGACTGGCTTTACGATCGACGAGCGTAATTTTGGCTGTCCTTTTCTTCCCTAACGTCCTACCGAGCTTAGTGGCCAATTCAAGACCACCCGCACCGCCACCGACGACAATAATATGTGCCATAACACCATTCCTTAATTATGAAAAATACTTCGATTACCCTGAAATCTTCAAAGTAAAAAATTCGTTCGTGTAGGGGCTGAATCGTTACAAACAACGCTTATTGGACTTGGTCACGCAGAGCGTGAAAGGAAGCAGAGGCTTCGTTAAACTTTTATTGATGTTTATCAAATAATTTTTATGATTTCTATTATATAGATGAAAATCAGGATGGCAACTGAGAAATAGAGCAATGTTGATGGTAGAAAAACGCCATGCGAATGCACAGCGTTATTGTAGGATGAACAGCAGCGGTATAGTGCCAATTTAGCTGTCTTTCAAAGTACTCATTAACTGTCTTTGAACGCCTTCATTGCCTGAAGATGCTGAGATATCTTAGCAAATTTGTGGCTTTGATTCTCGTCCCAAATAATATCGTAAAACTCTTCAAGTTCTTGAGCGGTTTGCTTGTTGTCATGTATCTCATCACTGGTCGATAGAATCACTAAACAGCGACCTTTATTTTTCAATCGGTATTTCTCAACACACTTCGTCGCGATGTCTTCATATTCTTCGGGCCGATCAATTCTACCCGCCATGTTGCGTTCTGGGTGTAAATTAGGATTAAAAATCACCTGTTTAATACCACACAAGAAGCCAATGCGTTCTGCCCAAAATCCCCCTAAGCCGACACCACAAATAAACGTTTTTTCGTCTTTAGCTTGCTCGATGACTTTATGCACTTCTTTTAGTAGATGCTGCATGTCATGCTTCGGATGGAGCGTGCTGTAGTTAATGAATCGGACATCCTCGTCAATAAACTGAAGCTGCAATATTTTCTCGTGATTCCCAGGGCTTGTAGAATCAAATCCATGTAAATATATAATCATAATAACGTTCCCCGTTTTTTCTCAATCTACCACGAAAAGTATGGTTTTAAAGGCTTCCACTTAGAATTACTCTATTCAAACGATAAAACAGTGATCTTAACGCAAGTCTGCATAATAATTCATCAAAAATTCACGATGCAAATCGGCATGCTCGAATGTTAAGCGGCTATTACGTTATAATTTTAGTATCAGCGTGAGTGATGCTGCCATCATTGAATGCTTTTATAAGAGATTGCGATTCTATTAAGAATTGATCATCTCCCCAAAGCTGATAAGCCAATTGATACCATAGCATCGACATCATTTGAATGCGTGGCAACCAAGCAAGAACACCTTCGACCCAGTCATCCACGCCTTCAATTTCTCGTAACTGACAGTATCGATATACTGATTCTAAAGGTTGCTGCTGGGCCACATGAATACTCAATGTAAGGTCTAGTCTAGGGTCCGCGATCGATGCGTACTCCCAGTCAATAACCCGATGGCTCGACTCTGTTTTGACCATATTGTAACCAGCCAAATCGAAATGGCATAATACGGTACCCACATCGGGCAAACTTGGCGCACTTCTATAACGTTGATACAGGGATTTGAGGTCGTCATTCTTATAGTTTTCTGCAATCTGCAACCAATAATGATCGACTCTGGCGGTGAAACTGAATGGCGCAACAGGAACACGCGACGTATCAAGTGAATGAATCGCCACCATGGTTTTCAGTAATGAGTCAAAACTCAAGCCAGAGGCGAGTGATTCACCCTCAATCCACTCGACCAGTAAGCCATGTTCATTAACCAAAATAGCTTTAGGGCCAAGACGAGAAGATTCAATCGATGAAAGGAGCTGATATTCTTGAATACGAGAGATAGCAAAGGCGGTAGTAATAGGAGTAATGGGTCTCCAAACATAGCAATCGTTGTTGGGTAACACCACTTTCCAACAACGATTAGTTAACCCCCCGGTTAATGTTTGCGCATACGTAGGGGAGCCATTAAAGAAGTGATCTAACGATTGTAGTGACCCGTCTAACAGACAAGCTTCTTGCCACGACATTCTAGCCATAGTTCACCTCTTTAATTTGTTCGATCACATACCTAGAAAGCTCTTGGATTCCTGTTTGCGAATCTCAGTTTCATCAGCCCACTCAATCAGGCCAGTTTCTAAATCCATTAGTCGCATGGTCATTTTGTAGTAAACATCTTTGTCACTGCCCGCATTTTTTACGATGCTTGAAAGGTTCCCGTAAAGCATATATTGAGCGCCGACCATTTTACCAAATTGAATCGCCGTGCTTTGATTCACTAGCTCATCGTTGTTTTGAAAGTTTAATTGATCTCGAACCGACTCAACTCGGTCCATATCGACAAAGCGGAACTTACCAGAATTCAGCATTTTGGTGCTGATTGAATCCGTAATCGATTCAGTATCAATATGTTCTGTTGTTTTGTTTTTGATTCGTTCCACAAAAACGATTGGGCGCGAATCTTGAGTAATGACAGCCACAGAGCCCGACATCATCATGCTATCAATCATTTCACCTGCGATGGTTTGCAGATCAGTCGATCCAAAATCAACCGTCGTGGTTTCGACCGCTTGTGAATCGCCGTAACTCACTTTGTTTGAACAGCCACCCAAAATAACCGCTAAGCCTAGCAGCGCTATGACACTTTTTTTCATGTTGATTCCTTTTCCTCAATAATGAGAAGGTTTATAACTTACAAAAACAATCCGCACTTAACGCTACATTGCTCTCATTCATTTTGAACTGTATCTAATGCCGTACAGTTAATTGTCTAACTCACGAATTTGTACTCGAAACTGTGTCCCATTAGGATTAATTGACACTTCTGATAAGGCAATTGACTCAAACCCTCTCACGATGGCTTTGCGCCATGGTGAAAGCTTGGTATTCACTTCTAAACCTTCATCGTCATACCAGTAGAATCGATACTGAACGTGTTGGTCTCCGGTATAATTGCTGGTGACCCTTACAACACCTCGTGCACGGCCGTCCACGTCTGTTGTCGCGATATCATCAATGACTAAACGCGTACCAAGGACATTATCACCAAAAATGACGTTTTGAGTTGCTCCATCAACCCTAAGCCCTGCGGTATTGTCTGCACAGCCGCTGATGAACAATGTCGCACATAAAACCAAAAACCAATGTTTCATGACCATCTGTTTCATTACAATCTCCCTAATTGTTTATGCCATACCGTGGCAGCCTCACCTTGACGTGACGCCCAAACCAAAGCTGTTCGACCAGCCTCCAGGTTAAACTTATACTCAATTCCACTGACTTCAATTACTTGATCGCCAGCGCTGACGATTTCACTGCTTGATACTATTTCACCAGGTAACGTTTGCCAGCTTCGTGTATCCGGTTGCTCCGTCAATGTATTCCAAACATTAAAGAGTAGGTTAACGACATCATCTTCTTGTGCGGCTTCTTTTCGCAGCTGGTCTTTCGCATACACTCGAAGCGCTTGGCGAATAATCATCGATGGCATTTTTTCAGAGAGATCTCTTTGAGCCATTAAATTAACATCGGCTAATTGATGCTCTGAAACGTCTTTCCCATTTAGTGCAATCGAACTAAAACGTTGTGAAACATCATTCCCATAATATGGCAGCGCTAAAGAGTACAAAGCTCCGTTACCACGACTGTCATAAATAGGTAAAGTTTGCTTCCAACTTTGCAGTGCTTTAACGACACCTTGTTCTTGCAGTACGATGACCCGTGCTTGATCCTCATTGAGTGTGGCTTGCACCCCGTAGGTTTCTTCTAACTGTGCCAGGTCACTTTTCATACCCAGCCGCTTTGCTAACCGAATCGTGGCATCAACGACTTGAGGGTTGTCTGGCATCACGGCTAAAGCCCTTCTATAGTCTACATACGCACTGTTATATTCTCGAGAAGTTTCATACAGTAATCCAGACAAATAGAGCAAATAGCCATTTTGCACCGCTTGTAATGTCTCACCCGCATCAGGATAATTTGACAACACACTACCTAGATTAGGAGACAACCCCTGAGCTTTAATCGAACTTTGCGCAGATTCGAGCTCTGATTGGCGATCTTGTCGAGCTTTTTCTTGCACCTGATTTGCACGGCGCATCTCAATCACTGCCCCTTCAAGATCATTCTCTTTAAGGTAGTTTAAACCTAGATACAAATGCAAAAAACCAAGCTCATAGTCAGCAGGATAATAACTTTTTAGGTTATCATTGACGGCGATTGAAGCCACACTGTTGGCCGTTTCGGTGACTGATATTGTCGCTTTATCTTGTTGGATGCGTACTGCCTGGTCGCCTGCGGTAAGGCTGGCATGGCTCTGCGGGTAATTTTCAGCTAAGAAATAGATTCGGCCTTTTTCAAAATTATCCAGCACATCCCCGGCCACAAATTCAGCCAGACTTTGCTCTGCTTTATCATATTGACCGCTCTTTACAGCCTGATAAGTCCCATTGTGTTGCGCACTGTAGTGACTAAACAAATTACCAGCCGACATATTCGCACAAGCTGTCAAAACCATGGTAAAGGTAAAGACAAGAATAAGCTTGAACACTCGTTTCACAAAAGACTCCCAAATCATGTAGTGCGTTTTGTCCCGCATTAAAGCGCGATACTGCTCGAGTTTATACTGAACGCACTATACATACAAAAACATGCATACAAAAACATGCATATAAAGATCGGCATATGACTCTAATGCATCGCCGTGAACATAGCCCTGATAACCGGTATGCACGGTGACTAAAGATGGGCCATTCGGGCTAATTAACCAGAATCGGCCCTAGCGCTCGCCCACCGACTAAATGCATATGGATATGGTAAACCTCTTGGCCTCCATATGAGTTACAGTTCATTATAAGACGGTAACCGTCTTGATCTATCCCTTCTTCTTTAGCCAGCTTTTTTGCAACAGTAAACAAACGGCCCATCACGAGTTCATCTTCTGCCTCAATATCATTCACTGTCGGGATGAGCTTGTTCGGAACGATCAAAACATGGATTGGCGCTCTAGGGTTAATGTCTCTAAATGCTGTCACCAATTCGTCCTGATAAACGATGTCTGCGGGGATTTCTTTATCAATGATCTTTCTAAAAATGGTTTCTTCAGCCATTAGGTACTCCAATTGCTAGTATGTTATTGATTACTAATATAAAGTATAAAAATAGCCTTTCAGTATGAGCCAAGCACGTTGAAAGCTCAATAAAAACTCCAGTTCCCAAAAATGAAATTGACTTAACAAATATGACAAAGAATTTGACTCTAAGTCTATTTTTGTCTTGTCTATCAATAAATGTACGCCTTATCCTCCTTACAATAATGATTATTTTGTTAGTCTTTTTTGGCCTTTGGTCATTTTTATTATTTTGGAGAGAAGCATGAAAGGATCGGTCATTAGGCGTATGTATGGTGGATTCACCCTCATCATTATTATGTTTGCTGTTATTACAGTATTAATGCTGAATGGCATGAGCCAAATCCACACAAATTTTGAATCGGTATCTAAAGTGTCTTTACCTTTAGTATCGACATCCAACCAAACAGCGGTGCAACTGCTCTCTGCTGATAAGTCGTTTAAAGACTTTCTAACCACCCAAAATGCCGATCGTATGGCAGCAATGCGCGAAGAATTTGCGCTGGCGAAAGAACGTTTTTCTGCAACTCTCATGCAACTGCAACAAGCCAGCGTAAACCAAAGCACGCTCGCCGATAGCATTGAACAGCTAAAAGCAATGGAAGAACGCTATTTCTCTGAAGCAGCAGAAGCCATGGACAACTATGAAGCCATGTTTGCAGCACAAGCTCAAGTACAGCAATCAACCCGTCAATTTCAACGTCTGCATTCTGAACTGAGCGCAGGAATGAAAGAATACGTTGATGACCAAAGCAGTATTTCTGTCAAAGTTATGGCAAAAAGCTACTTCATCAAATTAAAAGACGCTGAAGTCATCACCTCTGATGCGCTTGCAAGCTCAGATGTCGAGTTTGTGAATAAAGCCGTAAATAAAAATAAGAAAGCGGTCACTCACTTAAACTACGCATTTCGCGGGCTAGCCACACAGTTGCCGGAACTTAAAAAAGCCTTCCAAGAGTCGGTGGATAACTTCAGCCGTGATGTCGGTAAAAAAGGCGGGGTATTGGATCAGCATAATAGCTATTTGCTCGCCAAGGCTGCTCTTTATGACAATATTGGTAACCTCGCGATTGAAGTCGATAATGCCATGGCTATTTTGGATTCATTCAATGGTGTTGCCTCTGACAAGCTAAACGCATCATTAACAGAAGCGGGCGATGTTTATGACCAGGGTGTCATCAAAGCGGTGATCATTTGCGCTATCGTGGTTATTTTTGCAACCGCTATCGGGTACCACATTGCCCAAAGTGTTCGAGAGCCACTGACTCGTATTTTGAAAACGTTAGAAAGCCTGACAGAAGGTGACATGACGCAGCGTATCGATATTCGATACAACAATGAATTCAGCCGAGTGAGTGGTCATATCAACTCATTGGCGGATAACCTTCACAATGTCCTTGTTGAATTGAATGATGCGTCTGACAATCTAACCAGCACCGCCAATACAAACCAGGCAACCTCTAGTCACGCTCAGGGGCAACTAAGCTCTCAGCGCGAACAAACCTCTAACGTTGCAACAGCAATGACAGAGATGGCGCACTCGGTACAAGAAGTCGCACAAAGTGCGCAAAGCTCTCAGAAAATGGTTCAGCAAGTGGAAACCGCGTCAGACTCTGGCAGACAAATCATGAGCACCAATATATCAACCATCAACCAGTTAGAATCTCGTCTTAATGAATCCGTCGATGCCGTGGGTGAATTACAGAAAATGAGCAGTCAAATCGGTTCTATTTTGGATGTTATTCGCAATATCGCTGAGCAAACCAATCTTCTTGCACTGAACGCAGCAATCGAAGCCGCTCGAGCGGGAGAGCAAGGCCGAGGATTTGCGGTCGTTGCAGATGAAGTACGTGTCCTTGCGCAGCGAACTACAGAGTCAACCAGTGAAATCGAAAGCATGATCGCCAATTTACAAAGCAGTTCATCGTCTGCCAGTAAAGTGATCGAAAGCTGTAAAAATGATATGGAACTCTCGGTTGAACAGGCTTCCAATGCCAACAGTGCAATGGAAGAGATTCAAGCGCTTATCTTAGAAATCAGCCATATGAGTTCACATATTTCTCAAGCAGCGAGTGAGCAAAATGAGACCACCTCTGAGATCGCCAAAAACATTGAAGAGATAAACCTAATTGCTGATTCAAGCTATCAGGCGATGTCTGAGATAGCAGACACCAGTGCAAACCTCACCCGCTTAGCCAGCCAGCAAGGAGAGTTGGTGCATCGCTTTAAGTTGTAATCGTTAGAAAATACAAAACCAAAACCTAGATTTATCCGTTGGGCGACTTTAATTTTAAGTCGCCCTTGTTTTTCTATGGGATCATCATCATATCTAACTTACACCGCTTGCAGTGCTCTCCTTACTCACTCTTTGTTGCAAGCTGAACTTGAGGAAAAGTTATGGCAGTTCATGTTGGGATTATTGATCAAGATCCTATCCGCCTTGTTACCCCACTGCTGGATCATCGTACTATTAGCTCGCACATCGTATTCATTGGTGACACCACCCAAGAGGCCGCGTACCTACGCTTATCCAAAGTGCTCGAAAAACGCGCCATCACTTCAGAGTTATTTATCATTCCATCAGTCACGAATACCGCTTTAATCAAGCAGTCGATAAAAGTACTTGCTGATGATCTCAGAAAACGTGGAGAAGAAATTAAACTGAATGCCAGCTGTGGATTAAGACACCGACTCCTTTCTGTTTATGAAGTCTTTCGAAGCTATCAATGGCCCATCTTTGTGGTTGAACCAAATAGCGATAAATTGTGCTGGCTATACCCAGAAACAAAAGAAGATACGCAAGTTCAAGATCATATCACCATTGAAGATTACTTAACTATCTTTGGCGCACGCGGTGAATTCAGCGAACTGGAAATCACACCGACTCTCGACAAAACCTTGTACCAATTAGGCGAGCGATGGGCAAGCAATGCATTAGAGTTAGGGCCTGGTTTAGCGACGCTGAATTATTTAGCCACTACCTGCCGAAAAGAGCAGCGACTGGATGTTGAACTTTCAGAAAAGCAGCAAGGCTATAGAGAATTGAATATGCTTCTCACCGATTTAGTCGACGCTCAAATCGCGAGTTATGATAATGGTAAACTCACCTTTGTTAGCGAAGACGCGAGAAGGTTTTCAAATGGTGAATGGTTAGAAACTCTGGTGCACAGTACCGTTAAGCAACTTCAAGATGATTTGCCGACCATTCAAGACAGATCACTCAATGTTCAAGTCTATCGTAAACTGGGTGAGCGAGAAGTCCGAAATGAGCTTGATGTCGCCTCGGTTGTAAATAATAAACTGCATATTATAGAGTGTAAGACCAAGGGCATGCGTGATGATGGGGATGACACCCTATATAAACTCGAATCTCTCAGAGACTTACTCGGGGGCTTACAGGCTCGAGCTATGCTCGTGAGTTTTCGCCCTTTAAGACATAATGACATTACTCGCGCTGAAGATCTCGGCCTCGCTCTGATTGGGCCAGAAGAGCTAAAGAATCTAAAACATCACCTACGCGAATGGTTTCAAGAGGCGGGTGGTAGCGAGGAACTGTAGCCCACTTTTACCAGGTCGTAGTCATCCCATATAAAAATTGACCGACCCATATAAAAATAGCCCTATACAGATATAGGGCTATTTAACAATGCAAGATGCTAACTTAATTCGCAGTGTAACTGTTTAGCTACATACACCAATACTAGCTATATTAAGCCGATGCTTAGCTGTCATCTTCGGTGAAGTTTGTTGGCAGTGTCATCTTCATTTGATTCCAAATTTGCGCACTTTCCATACCGTAATTACGAATGATTAACGGCAACTTCTCGCGATCGCCTTCTTGGCAAACTTTAAGCAGCTGGGCATAGAAATCCATGGCTAAGACACGTGATTCTGGATTAGAGAAATAGTAACTTCCGACGCGGTCATACAGCTTTTTCACACCATTAAAAATGAGCCCATAAATTTTGTTTCCGGAATGAAACGCCAATCTTTGGAACAACATGTAATCGTAAAAATTAAACGTGCGAGCAAGCAAAATCTCTTGTCGTCTTTCTTCGTCTTTTTCACCATCGTCTTTTACGTGCTGACGAATTTTATCCGCATAAGGCGAGGAAGACATAAACTCATCCCAGTCACTGGCGTTAATCAGAGCTTCACAAGATTCAATGACAGACGTGATGGTTTTTTCTGAACTCTCTTTATTGGCCTTAAACGCATAGCGCATAAAAATAGGGCTGATATTGGTACGAGCTGCCAGCAAATCTTCAACAATCGATGTTGCATTATCAGCATCTAACGTCATTAACGTGTCGAGAATGTGTAACCCAGACGTTTCCATAAACTGGTTAACTTTTGTCGGTTTACCATGCTGAATGGTCAACCAACCATCTCGAGCCAATCTTTGTAATACTTCTCGCAGTGTCGTACGAGTAACACCAATAAGCTCTGACAGTTCACGTTCAGCGGGCAAAATGGAACCGGGAGGGAAGCGACCATTCCATATACTTTCAATAATGTATTTTTCTGCAAACCCTGCAGGGCTCTTCGCCTTGATGACCATTAAGTACTTTCTCGTATAATTTTGTAGTGTCTAATGTTACTCATCATACCACTAGTTTAAGGTGTTCGGAAACAAAGAGATACAAAACTGATACACGCCAATAAATAGAGTTTTTAGTCTAAAAATAACCCATTAACTTCCTTAGCGTTTATGTTACAGACTCTCCAATAAAGAGCTATTTTACTACGTTTGCTAGCGGCAACTCACGGTGGCCCGGCTTATCAACATAAATAAACGATATGAATGGATCGCTCTAATATCCAATACCAATGACTATAAGTGCTAATTTAACCGCCTAGAAAACGACGGCACCCGCAGTTAACATAACGATAACAACTCAACCATAAACACCCAACTTAGATCGCGTTTTCACTCGAAATGTATCTAAATGTTACACTGAAAAGGTGTTTTTTATTGACTAAAAATATCCTAAGGGTAGAGTTGCGCTCGTAGTTAATAGTGCTTGTTATTCTCAGGGAGTGACTTGGCAAGGCCACAAATTTGTTACGATATTGTTGTTTTACTAAGTCACTGTTGGATCAAATAATTTTCAATTATTTTGGTTAATGTGAATTCGAGCAGACTACCGCATCTATTCCTAAACAACATTAAAGAGTATTCTCCATGCCGATGTCACTCGGAAATGCGTTCATCAAGAACTTTCTTGGTAAAGCGCCAGATTGGTACAAAGTTGCCATCATTTCATTTCTAATCATCAACCCTATTGTTTTTTTCTTAGTAAATCCATTCGTTGCAGGCTGGCTTTTAGTCGTCGAATTCATATTTACACTCGCTATGGCACTTAAGTGTTATCCACTTCAGCCAGGTGGCCTACTTGCTATTCAGGCAATTGCGATTGGAATGACCAGTGCTGAGCAAGTAAAACATGAATTGGTGACCAACATAGAAGTTCTCCTGTTGTTGGTCTTTATGGTAGCGGGTATCTATTTCATGAAGAATCTGCTTCTCTTCATGTTTACTAAGATACTCCTTGGCATTCGCTCTAAAGCGATGCTCTCTGTGTCATTCTGTTTTGCCGCCGCCTTTCTGTCTGCTTTTTTAGACGCACTCACCGTTATTGCTGTCATTATTAGCGTCGCTGTCGGGTTCTACTCTATCTACCATAAAGTGGCATCGGGTCAAGGCTCGACTAACACACACGATCACACTCGAGATGACCAGCTTTCAGAATTAACAAGAGACGATCTAGAAAACTACCGCGCATTTTTACGCTCTTTGCTTATGCACTCAGGCGTGGGTACCGCACTTGGTGGGGTTATGACCATGGTTGGGGAGCCTCAAAACCTGATTATTGCTGACCAAGCCGGATGGTTGTTTGGTGAGTTTATTATTCGTATGGCTCCGGTTACTTTCCCTGTCTTTGTTTGTGGTCTATTGACGTGTGTATTAGTAGAAAAACTGAAAGTGTTCGGTTATGGTGCTGAACTTCCCGACAATGTTCGACAAATCTTAGTCGACTTCGATACCGCAGAAAGAAAGAATCGTACTCAACAAGATGTCGCCAAGCTTTGGATTCAAGCGGCTATCGCGGTTTGGTTAATCGTTGGATTGGCACTCCACCTTGCGGCTGTCGGCCTCATTGGTCTATCCGTTATTATTCTTGCGACAGCATTTACGGGTGTCATCGAAGAGCATTCTTTAGGCAAAGCATTTGAAGAAGCCTTACCTTTTACTGCCCTTCTGACTGTGTTTTTCTCAATCGTCGCCGTCATCATCGACCAAGAACTGTTTAAACCTGTCATCGATGCCGTGCTGCACGTCGAGGACAAAAACACGCAATTAGCACTTTTCTATGTTGCCAATGGGTTGTTATCGATGGTTTCTGATAATGTCTTTGTCGGTACCGTTTACATCAACGAAGTGAAAGATGCACTGCTTAGTGGACTGATTACCCGCGACCAATTCGATTTGCTCGCGGTGGCGATAAATACGGGGACTAACCTCCCATCAGTAGCCACACCGAATGGACAAGCCGCTTTCTTATTCTTGCTGACTTCCGCGCTTGCACCACTAATTCGACTCTCTTACGGTCAAATGGTTGTCATGGCTCTGCCATATACGATTGTTTTAGCGGTCGTCGGTTTGTTAGGTATTATCTTCTTTGTTGAGCCAATGACCGCCTATTTCTATGATATGGGTTGGATCGCTCACAAAGCGGCGGGCGCTGCCGAAGCGGTAATATCAAACGGACATTAAAAAAATCAGTTGATTGTGAAACTAATCCAAGATAAAAAGCTCTGACTATCAGAGCTTTTTTATTTCTACAAGGAACCTGTTGTGAAGCTTCTTAGTATTATCAAGACTTTTTCTCAGAATCGTATCTCATGGTTGCTATTGCTTATATTCGTTATATTTTTTGAAGCATGTGCACTTTTCTTTCAACACGTCATGATGCTGTCACCTTGTGTTATGTGTATCTACGAACGTGTTGCCATGCTTGGTGTGGGAGCCGCCGCGTTAATTGGCCTTATCAATCCAACGCACCCTATTATCCGTTGGCTCGGTTTGGCAGCATGGGGAGCGAGTAGCTATAAAGGGCTCGCACTGTCCTTGCAGCATGTTGATTACCAATTTAATCCATCACCATTCGCCACTTGCGATCTATTTGTGACTTTTCCAGCTTGGGCACCATTAAACCAATGGGCGCCGTGGATGTTTGAGGCATACGGTGAGTGCAGTAAAATTGTTTGGCAGTTTTTAACGCTTTCTATGCCGCAATGGCTAGTGGTTATTTTTGCAGGGAATCTGGTCGCTCTTGCGGTTATTTTCATTGCTCAGTTTGCTAAAAAGGTTGATTAGTGCCCAAGGAGCAGACCATTAGATAGTCGTTCTTGAACTGCCTAGACAGACAACCAAAAAAGCCCTATTTCCTCTTCAGGTATATAGGGCTTTTCAATTCTAGACAGTTGGAATGGTGAACCTGTTAGAACTAATTCATATCACGTGTTGGAGCTGGTGCTAACACTTCTCGGTTACCATTATGACCAGGTGCACTCACTATTCCTTGAGCTTCTAACTGCTCAATAATACGTGCAGCACGGTTATAGCCTATTTTAAACTTACGCTGAACCCCTGAGACAGATCCTCGACGTGACTCCACAACATGCTCAACCACTTGATCAAAGAGAGGGTCGGTATCTTCATCCCCTTCCATTTTTTCACCCGGCAATAAGGTATCCGGCGATGGCTCACCATTGGTGATTTCATCAATGTAATTTGGTCGACCACGCGCCTTCCAGTTATTCACCACGGCATGCACATCATCATCCGATGCAAACGCTCCGTGAACTCGAATGGTATGGCTGGAGCCTGAAGGTAAATAAAGCATGTCACCCATACCAAGCAGCGATTCAGCACCGCCTTGATCCAGTATCGTTCTCGAGTCGGTTTTTGTTGAAACAGTGAAGGCGACACGCGTTGGTATGTTCGCTTTGATCAGACCCGTGATGACATCGACAGATGGACGTTGAGTCGCGAGAATTAAGTGAATCCCTGCCGCTCGCGCTTTTTGGGCAAGGCGAGCAATCAGCTCTTCAACTTTCTTACCCACGACCATCATCAAATCTGCAAACTCATCAATAACGACCACTATATAAGGCAGCTTTTCGAGCAGAGGCGGCTCAGGGTCCATGCTGTCACCATCACGCCATAACGGGTCATGAATTGGGTGACCAGCCTTAGCGGCCATCTCTAACTTCTCGTTGAAACCTTTTACGTTACGTACGCCGAGTGCCGACATCAATTTATAACGGCGCTCCATTTCACCCACGCACCAGCGTAAAGCGTTTGAGGCATCCTTCATGTCAGTGACAACCTCAGACAACAGATGAGGAATACCCTCATAAATCGATAACTCTAGCATTTTAGGGTCAATCATAATGAAACGAACTTCTTCCGGCGTTGCTTTGTAGAGCATACTCAGAATCATTACGTTAACACCAACCGACTTACCTGAACCTGTCGTACCCGCAACAAGGACATGAGGCATCTTAGCGAGATCAGCTATCACGGCGTCCCCTGCGATATCTTGCCCTAACACGATAGTGGTTGGAGATTTAGCCTCGGCAAAGGTAGGGCTACCAATCACATCAGAAAAGAACACCGTTTGACGACTGACATTTGGAAGCTCTAAACCTACATACGGCTTGCCTGGGATAACTTCAACGACACGCACTGCAATGGCCGATAGCGACCGCGCTAAATCCATAGAAAGGCTCGATATTCGGCTGACTTTGACACCGGGAGCCAAATCCAGCTCAAACCGAGTGATCACTGGCCCAGGGAATATATCGACCACTCGCGCTTTGATTTTATAATCGGCGAGTTTGGCTTCAACAAGCCTAGCAATATTTTCTAAGGCATCTCTATCAATAAAGTTTTCGCGTTTTTCTGGATGATACAACAACTCTAAGGTTGGCATGGGCTCGGTAGGTCGAGGTAAATTAGGCTCCGCCTGAACAAGAAACGGATTTTGTTTTCCCGCGGCATTGGCTTGTGCGTCGGCGACTAAGCTTTGGAAAGCGTCAACGTCGTCGTCATTATTTTCTAAATTATTCTTAGTTTCTAAGATATTGTTAGCTTCAAAAATATTGTTAGCTTCTAAGTTATCGTCCGCTTTTTCCTCGAGAGGCTCGTCGTAAGCCACATCAAAGCTAGAAATTGTCGGCTCTTTTTGTTCTAAATTCGGTTCAACTTCTTCAATGATATGATCCAGCGTACTTGCTGATAAAACCGGTTCAGTGGTGAAATCAGCAGAGTCTTGTTGTGCAGATTCAAGATCGCCAATAGCCTTGCCATGCTCAACTTGCGTCTCTGTTCCACTTTCTTCTGACGTCGACTCGAATATCCAAGGCATATCATTCGCGCGATCAGCTGAGTCATCAGTAGCCGATGATTCGGTTGTCATTGCAACTTGAACGATTGAACGTGAGTCCTGATTAGGTAAATCCCCCTCTTCTAGAGCCGCTCGCTCTAATTGCTCAATTGTTGCATTTAACGCTAAAGCTCGGTCATTTTTTGATTCGTTGCCAACATTTTGAGAAGAAAGCGGGGTTTTAAAAATACTATCTGTCGCTGTTTGATCTGCCGAGACTGTACTTTCAGGTGCTATGCCAGAATGGAGCGCCCCTTCTGGCATATGAATATTAAAGTGATGAGGTTGCTCCTCTTCCTCTCTAGGAACAATCACAGAGTCGACTTGCTCATTTTCATGCTCTTCAGAATGAACATCCGCGGCATCTGGTTGGGCAACGATAGCTGAAATAGTCTGTTCTTGATCACCACGAATGCGGTTAACCAAATACGTAGCCAAACGAATAAACAGATCTCCTATCCACTCGACCATAGAAAGCCAAGAGATACCGGTGAGCAAAGTGAAACCTGCTCCCCATAAGAATAATAATACCAGTGTAGTGCCAAGCACGTTCAATATAGGTAACGCTAAACTCGTTAATACATCACCAATGACACCACCCGATGAAAAATACCAAATATCATCAAAGTTGATATCAGCCAAACCGCAGCTAGTTAGGATAAGTACGGTCAACCCTAGAAGTCGGGTTCCCCAAATCATAAAATCTATGGGATCGTCGTGATCGCGATTACGCAGGAAAACCCACGCGAGTGCCGTCACAATAAACGGAATAGGATAAGCGAGAGAACCGAAGATGAAAAAAAGGGTATCGGCTATCCATGCGCCAACAATGCCACCTGAATTTTGTATATCCATACCCCAAGCGGTTTGTGACCAGGATGGATCAGCAGGATTAAAGGTGAAGAGTGCCACCATAAAGAAAATTGAAACCAGTACAGCGATAATAAGCACACATTCTTTCAACCGCTGCGTACCGTTTAAACGAGAGGAGCTCGACGCATCGCCCGTCTTAATAATTGTCGCGACTTTCTTGTTGTTCTCGTTGAACATAGACCTACTTTAATCTTGATGATGACTAACCAGAACTTGAGGTTACTAAAATAATAGTTAGTGAAATTAAAACAATATGAGCGGCGCAATGCCGCTCATATTGATTTAACCATAATGATGGAAAAAACCCAATTGCCTAACGTCAGAATATGGAAAAGAGTTCCAACAAATCTGACCCAAACAACCTAGCGAGTTTTGATCACCAACTGATTCGTCTGTTTAACTTCTTCCATGACAACGTAGGTGCGAGTGTCATTAACACCCGGCAAACGCAGCAAGGTATCACCAAGCAGCTTTCGGTAAGCACTCATATCCGATACGCGAGTTTTTAATAAATAGTCAAAATCCCCAGAAACTAGATGACATTCTTGGATATCATCGAGTTTTTGTACTGCTGTATTGAATTGTTCAAACACGTCTGGCGCTCCGCGGTTCAACGTGATTTCAACAAAGACAAGCAGTGATGCATCAAGATACTGAGGATTCAGCAACGCTGTATACCCAGTGATATAACCTTGACGTTCTAATCGACGAACACGCTCTAGACATGGTGTTGGAGAAAGCCCAACGCGTTTTGAGAGTTCAACATTAGAAATACGACCATCTTTTTGCAACTCATTAAGAATATTGCGATCGATACGGTCTAGATCCTTAGACGGCTTTTTGTAATTGTCTGCCATTTTTTATTCCACCTTATTACTTCCTTGCAAAAAAATATACTACAACTTCTTAATATTCAGTATCAAATTTTGTAAATTAGTTTCTATACTAGATATTAATTCGACAGAATTACCCTACACATAGATAATACAACCAAAATAACAAAAGGAGTCAGGATGATCATTGGCGTACCAAAGGAAATCAAGAACCACGAATACCGAGTGGGCATGATACCAGCTAGTGTAAGAGAACTAATCTCTCACGGTCACCAAGTTTTTGTAGAAACCAACGCCGGTTCAGGCATCGGTTTTTCAGACGATGATTACATCGCTGTAGGCGCATCCATTCTTCCTACTGCTGCTGACGTATTCGCGAAAGCAGAGATGATTGTAAAGGTCAAAGAACCTCAAACTGTCGAGCGAGCTATGCTCAAAGAGGGACAAATATTATTTACCTATTTACACCTCGCACCAGATTTTCCACAAACTGATGAGCTAATAAAGAGCAAAGCTGTCTGCATAGCCTATGAGACTGTAACAGATTATATGGGTCGCTTGCCACTACTTGCACCTATGTCTGAGGTCGCAGGTCGCATGTCTATCCAAGCTGGCGCACAAACTTTGGAGAAATCTCACGGTGGACGTGGTCTTCTCATTGGCGGCGTACCGGGTGTTGAGCCTGCAAAAGTCGTGGTCGTTGGTGGTGGCGTTGTTGGTGCTAACGCAGCAAGAATGGCTGTTGGTCTACGTGCCGACGTCACGATTTTAGATAGAAACCTAGATACGCTTCGTCGTCTTGATGAAGAATTCCAAGGACGCGCGAAAGTCGTTTATTCTACAGAAGACGCTATTGAGAAGCATGTCCTAGAAGCTGACTTGGTTATCGGTGCGGTATTGATTCCAGGTGCTGCGGCTCCCAAACTGGTCACGAAAGAACATATCGCGAAAATGAAACCAGGTGCCGCCGTTGTTGACGTTGCTATCGATCAAGGTGGTTGTTTTGAAACTTCCCATGCAACCACGCATGCGGATCCGACTTACATCGTTGATGATGTGGTCCATTATTGCGTAGCAAACATGCCAGGGGCTGTCGCACGTACTTCTACCTTTGCTTTGAACAACGCAACACTGCCTTACATTGTTAAATTAGCAAACAAAGGCTACAAAGAAGCCCTACTATCGGACAAAGGATTCCTCGAAGGATTGAACGTCATTCACGGTAAAGTAACCTGTAAAGAAGTCGCAGAAAGCTTTGGCCTAGAATACGTTGAACCCGTTACAGCGATAGAAATGTTCAACTAAGCTGAAAGTTGATGATAAAAGGTCTAGTTATAAACTAGACCTTTTTTGTCTAAAAATTCTGATACTTATCAAGATCATCCCACCAATTTTCGACTACATATCGACCTTTAGAAACAAAAAAGCCCTCATTTGATGAGAGCTTGTTTGATTAGTATTACTGCTTACCTAACCATTTATTGAGCGACCTATCTAACCACTGATCAGAATGAAGTTTACATTAAACAAGTGTGTATCTTAACAACCAGGCTTCATCTAAAAACCTATGTTCACTTTAAAACCTATGCTCACCTTAAAACCAGCGCTCCAGTGCACTTTTATCTAACTGCCTAAATGCACGGTTAAGAATTTGAGCTAACTCTTTATAACGCGGTTTGGGTTTCATCGGCTCAAGTGCCATTCCCGTTTCCACGATTTTCTGATGCATTTCTCGATACCAGTTGGCTAACGAAGGGGGTAACTGCTTGTTGGCTCGGTTTCCTAGCCACCACATCCCTTGCAACGGCAAGCTAATCGCAAATAATGCAACAACAACGGCTTGTGGAAGCGCTTGCTGATTTTGAAATGCTACCTGAGTGATGACACTGATCGCGGCGATAGCAGGCATAACACGAATCGCAAATCGCGTTGCTTTGATGACTCGCTGCTCAGGAAATAAAATAGCGAGCTCTTTACGCATAGGCCACGTATCCATGTACTTCTGACCGTCTCTGAGGCTGTGAACCAACCCGACTTTATCATTCATAGAAATCTCTCACTATTGAATCGACCCATTGCTAAATTATTTTAAATTTTCAATTTTTACAGTAAAAAATTGACTCAAAATAATATTCTTTCAATTTTTTTTGTTATATTTGTCGAATATCGCTATTCTTTGCACCCTCTATTACTCATTGTTGCTGTTATTTTCCATTTAGGCAACCATGACAATGATATCAGCAAGGATTGCGAGCACGACTTTCAGAGTAAAGTGGTGTCTTATTAAAAGGAAATTAAGCGAACTTTTTACCAAGAATAGTGTGTAACCCTTACTCGGTCAGCTATTCTTGAGATTGATTTTCATCTTTTCTGATTTTTTCAGACGAATAACAGGTAGTCACACTCATGTCTAAGCTGGTTTTAGTTTTAAACTGCGGTAGTTCTTCTCTTAAATTTGCGGTTGTCGATGCAGTATCTGGCGACGAGCACCTAACTGGTCTTGCAGAATGTCTGCACCTTCCTGAAGCCCGCATCAAGTGGAAACTTGATGGTAAGCACGAAGCTCAGCTAGGTAACGGCGCAGCTCACGAAGAAGCGCTAGCGTTCATGGTAGAAACTATTCTTGCTTCTAAGCCAGAGCTTAAAGCTAATCTAGGCGCTATCGGTCACCGTATCGTACACGGTGGCGAGCAGTTCACTCAATCTGCTCTGATTACTGACGAAGTGCTAAAAGGGATTCAAGACGCGGCGACTTTCGCACCTCTTCACAACCCTGCGCATCTTATCGGTATCGAAGCGGCTAAGCACAATTTCCCTGAGCTTCAGAACGTTGCTGTGTTTGACACGGCTTTCCACCAGACAATGCCTGAAGAGTCTTTCCTATACGCTCTACCATACAAGCTGTACAAAGAGCACGGCATCCGTCGTTACGGCATGCACGGTACTTCTCACCTATTCATCACTCGTGAAGTGGCGTCTCTTCTTGATAAACCCGTTGAAGAAGTTAACATCATCAACTGTCACCTAGGTAACGGCGCATCGGTATGTGCAATCAAGAACGGTCAATCCGTTGATACTTCAATGGGTCTGACTCCTCTTGAAGGTCTTGTGATGGGTACTCGTTCGGGCGATCTAGACCCTGCAATCATCTTCCACCTGCATGACGCGCTTGGCTACTCTGTTGAAGAAATCAACACGATGCTAACGAAAGAGTCTGGCCTTGCTGGTCTAACTGAAGTTACTTCTGACTGTCGTTTCGTTGAAGACAACTACGGCGAAAAAGAAGAAGCAACTCGTGCAATGGATGTTTTCTGTCACCGCCTAGCTAAGTATGTTGCAGGTTACACAGCGACTTTGGATGGCCGCGTTGATGCAATCACTTTCACTGGCGGTATCGGCGAGAACTCTGGTCCTATCCGTGAAATGGTTCTAAACCGCCTAGGTATCTTCGGTATTGAAGTCGATGGCGAAGCTAACCTAAAAGCTCGCTTCGGCAGCGAAGGGACGATCACGACCGCTAACAGCCGTATCCCGGCTATGGTTATCTCTACGAATGAAGAGCTAGTAATCGCTGAAGATACCGCTCGTCTAGCCGCACTATAATTATTTTTGGCCAGTGAATGCCACTGGCCTTATTTTCTGTACATACATAAGGGCTCAACCGCTATTCCAAAGGGACTTTGTTATTGATCGTATTGCTCGATTAATCGAGAACTAAGGGATCAGTCGTTGGGCTTTTTTTTCAAATAAAGGTGTTTTGCATATGTCTCGTACTATTATGCTTATCCCAACTAGTGCTGGTGTTGGTCTGACTAGTGTTAGCATGGGTGTTCTTCGCGCCATGGAGCGCAAGGGCGTTAATGTTTCTTTCTATAAGCCAATCGCACAGCCACGTTCAGGTAAAGATCAGCCAGATTTAACCTCAACGATCATTGCGGCGAACAGCTCAATTCTGGTTGGCCAGCCAACGCCTATCTCTGTTGCTGAAAATCTGATCGGTAACGAGAAAATGGACGTGCTGCTAGAGTCTGTTGTTGAACAATACAACAAAGTCAGCAACGATTCAGAAGTGACTTTAATTGAAGGCTTAGTGCCTACTCGTAAGCACCCATTTGCTAACCAAGTCAATGCGGAGATAGCGAAGACATTAGGCGCTGAAATTGTCTTAGTGGCGACACCAGGCACAGACAACCCTGTTCAGCTTAAAGAGCGTATTGAAGTCGCATGTTCTAACTTTGGCGGCACTAAGAACAAAAGCATCAAGGGCGTTATCATCAACAAATTCAACGCACCTGTTGATGAAGCGGGTCGTACGCGCCCTGACCTATCTGAAATCTTCGACGATGCAGACAGTGCGCAACAAGCTAACCTTGAAGTCATGCAAATCTTCAACACGAGCCCAATTCGCGTTCTCGGTTGTGTGCCTTGGAGCATTGACCTAATCGCAACTCGTGCTATTGATATGGCAAAGCACTTAAACGCTGAAATCATTAATGTCGGTGAAATTGAAAAGCGCCGCATTAAGAGCATTACTTTCTGTGCGCGTTCTCTTCCTCACATGGTTGAGCACTTTAAGCCAGGCTCTTTACTGGTGACTTCCGCTGACCGCCCTGACGTAATCGTTGCAGCGGCTCTTGCCGCGAAAAACGGTGTTGAAATCGGCGCTATCTTGCTCACTGGCGGTTATGACATGCCAGAGCAGATCATCGAGCTTTGTAAGCCTGCATTTGAAACGGGTCTTCCTATCTTCAAAGCGCAAGGTAACACTTGGCAGACATCCCTGAACCTACAGAGCTTTAACCTAGAAGTGCCTGCAGATGATAAAGAGCGTATCGAATTCGTTAACGATCACGTTGCTAGCCATATTGACGGCCCTTGGATTGATTCTCTATCCGAAGGTGTTCAAGGCATTCGCCGCCTAAGCCCTCCAGCATTCCGTTACCAGCTAACAGAGTTTGCTCGTAAAGCAGGCAAACGCATTGTTCTTCCTGAAGGTGATGAGCCACGAACTGTTAAAGCAGCGTCTATCTGTGCGGAGCGCGGTATTGCTAGCTGCGTGTTGATTGGTAACCCTGACGAAATTCGCCGTGTTGCAGCAGCGCAAGGTGTGGAGCTAGGCGCTGGTGTTGAGATCATCGACCCAGAAGCTGTTCGCGAAAACTACGTCGCTCGCCTTGTTGAACTGCGTGGCAAGAAAGGCATGACGGAAGTTGTTGCTCGTGAAAAACTGGAAGACTCTGTATTCCTAGGCACAATGATGCTTGAGAATAACGAAGTAGACGGTCTTGTATCGGGTGCGGTTCACACAACAGCCAACACGATCGTACCACCGTTCCAAATCATCAAAACAGCCCCTGATGCGTCTATCGTATCTTCAATCTTCTTCATGCTTCTGCCTGATCAAGTATTGGTATACGGTGACTGTGCTATCAACCCAGATCCAAACGCTGAGCAATTGGCTGAAATCGCGATTCAATCGGCTGATTCAGCAGCGGCGTTCGGCATCGACCCTCGTGTTGCTATGATCTCATACTCAACAGGTGAATCTGGTAAAGGCGCAGACGTCGATAAAGTACGTGAAGCGACTAAGATTGCTCAACAGAAACGTCCTGATCTTATCATTGACGGTCCTTTACAGTACGATGCAGCGATCATGGAGAACGTAGCGGCTTCTAAAGCGCCTAACTCTCCTGTAGCAGGTAAAGCCACGGTATTTGTATTCCCAGACTTAAACACGGGTAACACAACGTACAAAGCGGTACAGCGTTCAGCAGACCTAGTCTCTATCGGTCCAATGCTTCAAGGTATGCGCAAGCCAGTAAATGATTTGTCTCGCGGTGCGCTAGTCGACGATATTGTTTACACAATTGCACTAACCGCTATTCAAGCGACTCAAGGTTAATAGAACCCGACTGTCGTTTAACACGCTGCTTTATCGGTAGAACATTTATAGACAGCAGATAAATAAAACCCTCGATACTCCTAGTGATGTCGAGGGTTTTTATTATCCTTCATTTCCTCTTCGATTTTGTCGCAATTGTAAGTCAAATCAACATGGTTCTATCAATATCTTTTAAGGTTACTCGCAACCACCATGCACTACAAGGAAGTTCCTAACTCACTGAAATTATTTATTTTATAGTGTCATTTAAGTAAAGTTCACTGAGGTTTTTATGATGAAATATTGTATACGTCTGGTCGTGATTTCTCTATTTAGCTACATTCTACTCGGCTGCGCTTCTTCCCCTCCTCCGGTTGCACTGAAAAGCAATCCACTCTGGTCTAGTCATACGCTGGAGAATGGTTTTACTTACCATTTAAGGCACTCTGAAAAAGCCCCCGTATCAATGCGATTGATTGTCCATTCAGGCTCTTTGCAAGAAACAGAACAGCAACTCGGTTATGCCCATTTCCTCGAGCATATGGCGTTCAACGGAACCAAGCATTTTAAGGGCAACGACATAGTGGCGCTTTTTGAACAGGCAGGTGCGAGCTTTGGGGCCGACCTGAATGCTTACACCAGTTTCCACGAGACGATCTATAAGCTCGATCTTTCTGATGATAGCTCGCTTGAAAAAGGGCTGCTCTGGTTTGGTGACATTAGCCAACGCATTCGATTAGAAGGTGACGAAGTAGAAAAAGAAAAAGGGGTTGTACTGGGTGAAATTCGTCGTAGTCGACCAGAAAACCAACCGCTCGCGTACAAGTATTATGATCACTTACTTGAAGGCACTCAGTATCATAATCGCGACCCGATCGGCACCAAAGAGAGTATCAATAACCTTTCTCTCGAAGAGCTAAAGGCCTATTATGACCAATGGTATCAGCCCTCTCGAACTGAACTCGTTATTTATGGTAACTTTGACCAAAGTAACATTGCATCATTAATCAAACAGCAATTTGAGAACTGGGAAGAGACATCCTTAGAGACTCAATTTGAACCTAATAAAACCGGCCAAAGATACAACTTCACCGATCTAATCAGCACGATTGAAGAAAATGAAACCCCAAGTTACGGCATGGTTTTCGATCGTGGTGATCGCGCTACCACTACAACTGGGGCGCAACAAGAAGCGTGGCTTGATGAGATAGCTCACACCGTTATTAGGCATCGATTATCAACTCGCTTTATGGATGCTGCACTCCCTGTTTCGGGGCTATATTCGATAGATTACTTGCTCCCTTATCAGCGTCTTTTTTTGACTGAAATTACCTTTCCTTCAGACAAAAGAGAGGCTAATCAATTACTGTTTCAAACCACCATTGCAGAGCTACGTGATCACGGGATCAGCCAAGAAGAACTCGAACTCGTAAGCAGCGAATGGCAAACACGGTTGAATAACCTAGATACGGATTGGAACAATACCAACGCAGAGACACACGCTGATGGCAAAGCAACCTCTCTCATTTTGGGTCAGCCTGCACAAGACCGAGAACAACATCGTCAAAACTTAATGGCGCTGACTGAAAATCTAAGCGTTAGCGGTATTAATCGCCATTTACGCACCTTACTCTCTGCTGATTACCAACTGGTCATTGGCGTCGATCAACAGGAAGACATTTCAAAGGTCACTGCTTTAGCAACGAAATGGCGAGAGAATACCGATGCTCGTGCCAAGAAACCACTCATGCTAGCCGCCGCTAATACAGCTTTTAACGAACCCAAAATGTCAGGTTCTATCGTCAATCAGCAAGCATTAGATTCAAGGCATAACATTCACACCTGGTCACTTTCCAATGGTGTAGAGGTTTGGTACCAGAAAGACCAAAGCGTTGGAAACAAAATACATATGGTTTTGGCAAGTCGGGGCGGAAAAACAGCATTAGACCCAGCGTTATTTATGGCGAGCGATATCGCGATTAATACGGTTTCTCGAAGTGGTATTGGTGATTTTGATGGCTCGTCATTGGATTCTCACCTTAGACGCCACGACTTGTCGCTCATTCCATTTATCCACTTTACTCAACATGGCATTGAACTTCAAAGTAACCAGAAGAACCTGACCGACAGTTTTGCTGCATTGCACACCGTCTTTACTGATATCAATATCGATGAAGCTCAGCTTGAAGCGGTTAAACAAGAATATCACCAATCGGTTGCTTCTTTCCTTTCATCACCAGTCGGACCTTTCACCAAAAAGCTCAACCATATCAGCTATTTTTCCTCTAGCCCGCACTATTTTCAAGAGCTCTCTGATATTGATGCTGTTAGCTCACTACAAATAGAGCATGTCCATCGTGACCTTTTCACCAAGAACAGAAACTTTAAGCTGGTTATCATCGGCAATCTCGACGTTTCAGAGCTTACACCACTGCTCCGAAAGTACATCGCATCAATTCCACTGACCGGCACCAATGATGAACCCATTACTGTGGCTTATCAGGATTATCAAAATGAACGCGTCGATGTTTCGACAAACACAGAGAACACCAGCCACTACCTGCTGCGAATAACCAATCCTAAGACTGAACAGCGTGGTGCAAAGGCGATATTTATTGATGACATGCTTCAGCGTATGCTTACCCAACGCTTAACGACACATGTGCGAGAAGAGTTAAGTTTAGATTACGCCCCGTATGCATTTTCAGTCACTCAAGACAGCGAATTAGCCAGTGATTGGATGTTAACCGCTGACACGGATCCGAAAGATGTAGAAAAAGTAGAATTGGCCATTGATAACGTTGTTCGAGACTTATTACTCACCATTAGTGAGGAAGAACTCGCCGCAGTAGGAAGCCAGTTAGTCAATGATCTCGTGCCAATTGACAACGATGCGCCGCAAAGAGCTTGGTTTTACGCCAGATATCTCATTCATGGCTATGGTTTAGACCCTCTTTTTGATCCGCAAGCACAAGTTGATAAGATCTCGTTAAGCGATGTTCAGCAAAGGGCTGCACTTATCTTTGGTGATGACTCCATGGTCGTTAAAGGCATCCTTAGACCAAAATCGTAATCTTCATAAATACTTCACTACAAAGCCTTATCCTCTCGATAGGGCTTATATTTATAGGTTCTTTTCCACTATAGATATCTTTGACTGTAAGATTTTGTAGTAGTGTTTTAACACCCGCAGTTTTTGGGAAAACCCACAAACAAAAAAAGCGCGATTCATTTAAGAAATCGCGCTTAAGCCTGTCACAGGCTGAACTAACGAAGTTTAGATGCTCACGTGTAAACAGGATACAGCGTGCACATCATTACCTTGGATCGTAGGTTTCGTCTCTGCACATTCCTGTGTTGCTTTCGGGCAACGGGTACGGAATACACAACCAGACGGCGGATTAATTGGAGACGGTAAATCCCCTTCCAACATCTCGATTTTCTTTGCTCTTTCAAGACGAGGATCGGGAATCGGTACCGCTGACATCAATGCTTTCGTATAAGGATGTTTTGGCTCGGCAAACACAGCATGCGCTTCACCAAGCTCAACAGCGTTCCCCAAGTACATCACCAACACTCTGTCGGAGATATGCTTAATCACAGACAAATCATGGGCGATAAACACCAGGCTCAAACCAAGCTCTTTTTGTAGCTCTTTAAGGAGGTTTACAACCTGCGCCTGAATCGATACATCAAGAGCCGATACCGGTTCATCACAAATGATCATCTTTGGATTCAAGATAAGTGCACGTGCAATACCGATACGCTGACACTGACCACCCGAGAACTCGTGAGGATAACGGTTGATGACATTAGGTAATAGACCGACTTTCGTCATCATCTCTTTGACTCTTGATTTCACTTCATCCTTACTCAGTTCAGGGTAGAAAGTCTCAAGGGGTTCGGCAATGATATCGCCAATCGTCATTCGAGGGTTCAGAGACGCTAATGGGTCCTGGAAGATCATTTGAATATCTTTACGAGTTTCACGTCGCTGCACAGAATGCATTTTGGTTAGGTCTTGACCCAGCCACACCACTTCACCATCGGTTGCTTCTACTAGCCCGATAATGGCGCGTGCAAAGGTAGACTTACCGCAACCAGATTCACCAACCACACCTAGGGTTTCCCCTTCGTATAGACGAGCGTCAATGCCATCTACCGCTTTAAGGTTTGATGGCTTTGACCATGGCCAAGCAGATTTAGACGCAATGCTAAAGTGTACTTTTAAGTTCTTAACATCTAGCAGTAATGATTTTTGTTCGCTCATTTTGTCCAAGTCTCCCAGTCAGAAAAACACGCACGCTGGCGTCCATCACCAAATGGCTGAAGGATCGGCGCTTCACTCATACATCTGTCCATCACACGGTGACAACGGTCCTGATAAGGGCAGCCCGGTGGCAGACGAAGTAAGTTAGGTGGATTACCTGGAATCGTTGGTAGAATTTCACCTTCGGTATCGAGGCGAGGAATGGCTTTTAGTAGCCCCTCTGCGTATGGGTGGCTTGGTTCATAGAAGATTTCATCAACACTACCGTACTCCATGGTACGGCCCGCATACATCACCAGCACTTTGTCACAAGAGCCAGCTACAACGCCCAAGTCATGAGTAATCATGATGATTGCGGTATTAAACTCATCTTTCAGTTCATTCAGCAAATCCATGATTTGAGCTTGAACAGTCACATCAAGAGCCGTGGTTGGCTCATCAGCGATCAGTAGTTTCGGGCGACACAATAGTGCCATTGCGATCATCACACGCTGACGCATACCACCAGAGAACTCATGAGGGTACATAGTAATACGTTTACGCGCTTCAGGTATCTTTACGGCTTCAAGCATGCGTACGGATTCTTCGAACGCCTCTGCTTTTCCCATGCCTTTATGAAGCATGAGCACTTCCATCAGCTGATCGCTGACTTTCATGTAAGGGTTAAGCGACGTCATCGGGTCTTGGAAAATCATCGCAATCTGCTCTGCACGAACTTTGTTCAATGCTTTTTCTGGCAGGTTGAGAATTTCATTGCCTTCGAACTTCGCACTACCAGAGATGATGCCGTTCTTGGCCAATAGGCCCATAATTGCGAATACGGTTTGAGATTTACCTGAACCAGATTCCCCTACAATGCCGAGGGTTTCACCTTGTTCTAGTGAGAAATTCAGGTCGTTCACTGCGGTGACAATACCATCTTGGGTAGTGAATTCTACGCGCAGATCTTTGACATCTAATAAGCTCATCATTGCTTCCTTAATCTTATTGTTATCTGTCTTTTGGATCTAACGCATCGCGTAGACCATCACCAACGTAGTTGAAGCAAAATAGCGTCACTACCATGAATACCGCAGGGAATATCAGTTGCCAAATAGCCACTTCCATTGTCTGCGAACCTTCTTGTAGAAGCGCACCCCAACTTGTCATCGGCTCTTGCACACCAAGACCAAGGAATGAAAGGAATGATTCTGTCAAAATCATGCTTGGAATAAGCAGTGTTGAATAGACCGCAACAATACCCAATACGTTGGGAACGATATGACGAGTAATGATCTTCCAGTTACTTACGCCACAAACATGTGCTGCTTCGATAAACTCTTTACTGCGAAGGCTCAGTGTTTGGCCTCGAACAATACGTGCCATATCGAGCCAGGCGATCGCACCAATGGCAACAAATATCAGTACGATATTACGACCAAAAAAGGTGACTAGAACAATCACAAGGAACATGAAAGGAACCGCGTAAAGAATTTCTAAGATACGCATCATAATGCGGTCAGTACGACCACCAATGAAGCCCGATGTGGCACCGTAAAGTGTTCCAATGAGGACCGCGACAAACGCACCTAATACACCAACCATGAGGGAGATACGTCCACCAATCAGAGTACGAACATACAGGTCTCGCCCTAAGCTATCCGTACCAAACCAGTGAGAGGCACTTGGAGCGGCGTGCATGGCATACCAGTCCGTGTCGTCATACGCATACTGAGCGATCATCGGCAGAACAATAACAGCCAGCGTCATGATCATCAGCACAAACAAGCTCACCATGGCCGCTTTATTTCGCATAAAACGGATACGGGCGTCTTGCCATAAACTGCGACCTTCAATTTCAAGGTTTTCCGAGAACTTCTCGATCGCTTCTAGGTTCTTTTTCTTTGTTAACATAATCAACCTTCCTGCTAGTAGCGAATCTTCGGATCAATCATTGCTAATAAAATATCAACAATGGCATTGAATAAGATGAATAGGAAACCAATGAGAATTGTGACTCCCATTACTAGCGAATAATCACGGTTAAATGCGGCGTTAACAAACAATTTACCGATGCCAGGCAGACCAAAAATGGTTTCGATTACCACGGAACCCGTAATAATGCCGACAAAAGCTGGCCCCATGTACGAAACAACCGGCAACATTGCAGGCTTAAGTGCATGTTTAACGATGATGTATGGATAACTCAAACCTTTAGCGCGAGCTGTACGAATAAAGTTACTGTTCAATGTTTCGATCATCGAACCACGAGTGATACGAGCAAACGTCGCCACATACAGTAAAGACATGCCTACAACCGGCAATGCCATGTATTTAAACGAGCCGTCTAACCAACCACCAGCGGGGAACCAACCTAGGTTGATGGAAAAGATATAAATCAATGTAGGAGCAAGAACAAAAGAAGGCAACACCACGCCCAGCATGGCGGTAGACATGACCGTATAGTCAGCCCAGGTATTTTGTTTTAATGCTGCAAATGTCCCAACGGTGACCCCCATGACGAGAGTAAAAATAAACGCGAATAATCCCACTTTTGCCGAAACGGGTAAGGCAACAGAGATAAGTTCATTTACTGAGTAATCTAGATATTTAAATGATGGCCCAAAATCACCTTGAATGACGTTAGTCAAATACGTGGTGTACTGTTCAAAAACAGGTTTGTCGAGGCCATATTTAGCTTCGATATTAGCCATAACTTCTGGCGGAAGCGGACGCTCACTTGAGAATGGATTTCCCGGTGCGTAACGCATAAGAAAGAAAGATACCGTAATCAACACCAACATAGTTGGTATGGCTTCGAATATCCTTTTCGCGATGAATTTAAGCATAAGCTCACTCTTTCAGTCTGTGACAAAAAATTTCAATGTAAAAAATAGAAAATACGCTACACGTACTCATTGCAATAATGAGTACGTGTAGCATCGATCGTTATTATTTTTATATCAGCTTTGTTGACTACTTAGCTTTGATGTAAAGATCTTTTGAGTAGATTTTTTCTTCCGGGTTATTCACTGGGAAGCCACCGACTTGTGGATTCAGTAAACGTGCTTTCACGTACTGGTAGATCGGTGCGATTGGCATGTCTCGAGTCAGTAACTGCTCAGCTTCTAGGTACAGTGCCGTGCGCTCTTCTTCAGACGTTGACGTCAGTGCTTTTTCCATAACCGCATCGTATTCTTTACTGTCGTAGTGAATACCGCCAGTCGTGTTGGTGCTCTTCATCAGCGTTAGGAATGAAGATGCTTCATTGTAGTCGCCACACCAGCCAGCACGTGCAACTTCAAAGTTACCCGCGTCTTTTGTTGATAGGTACGTTTTCCACTCTTGGTTTTCTAGCGTAACATCAAGACCCAGTGTCTTCTTCCACATTGAACCAAGCGCAACAGCGATTTTCTTATGGTTTTCAGACGTGTTGTAAAGAAGAGAGAATTTCAGTGGATTGTCAGTGCCGAAACCAGCTTCAGAAAGAAGTTTTGCCGCTTCTGCATCACGCTCTTGTTGCGTCATTTTACCGTAAGCAGGAACTTCTGGGTTAAATCCAGCTGTGATTTCAGGTGTCAGGAAGTATGCAGGTTTCTGGCCTTGACCAAGAATCGCATCGGTTACGATGTTACGGTCGATAGCGTATGAAATCGCTTTACGAACTCGAACATCATCAAACGGTGCTTTCTTTGTGTTAAAGATGTAGTAGTAAGTACACAGGTTACCAGTAATAGACAGTGATTCTGCGTGCTCTTTTTCCAGACGACGGAAGTGCTCGTTTGGAATCTCGTAAGTCACATCCACTTCACCAGCTAGGAAACGGTTCATTTCTGCTACTTGGTTTTCAATCGGTAGGAAAGTCACTTTGTTTAACGTCGTATTCTCGTTATCCCAGTACTTTTCGTTACGTTTTAGAACTAAGCGCTCATTCACGACCCATTGATCAACAACGTATGCGCCGTTACCAACAAAGTTTTCAGGCTTAGTCCATTGGTCACCAAACTTTTCTACTGTCGCTTGGTGTACCGGTTTCGTCGTTGTGTGGCCAACCATCATCACGAAGTATGGGACAGCAGACTCAAGTTCAACCACGAGCGTATGATCATCGACAGCTTTAACACCGAGTGTGCTCTTGTCTTTTTTGCCTGCAACGATGTCTTTAGCGTTCGCCATCTTGGTGTATTCCATGTACCAAGCGTATGGAGACGCGGTATTTGGATCAACGGCACGCTGCCAGCTGAATACGAAGTCTTGCGCGGTGACCGGATCGCCATTTGACCATACGGCATCTTTGCGCAGGTTAAATGTGAATGTCTTGTTGTCTGTCGTTTCCCAAGTTTCAGCAATACCAGGAATGGTATTACCGTCAGCATCTTGGTTTACCAGACCTTCAAGAAGATCACGAATAACGTGAGATTCAGAAACACCCTGTGATTTGTGTGGGTCAATTGTCGCAACTTCTGCACCGTTACCACGAACGATCTCTTGCACATCAGCAAGTGTTGATTCGGTAACTTCAGGAAGTGTTGCTGGCGTAGCTGGCGTGGCTGCTTGTTTTTCTTCTGGCTTATCGCCACAACCAGTAAGCGCTAGAGAAAGGCCCGCACTGATGAAAAGCGCACGAGTGATTTTATTCTTGTACATGCATTAAACTCCAAGTTTTTATGTTGCATCCATGACTTCCTTGTAAGAACCCCTGTTTAGGTAGTGATTTAGATTTATTTTGCACAAAAAATGAGCATAAAAATCTAAAACCTTACAAAGATTGTGGCACACAGTAACAATCATCGAAGCGATTTACCATAAATTGACGTCAGAAAAACGTATAATTCTTCCAATAGCGATAGATGGTAGTTAAAAAAACTATCATTTTAGAGACTGACAGTGATTTTATATAGAAATGACTTAGCTAATAGACTATGGTACCGAAAATTCTAACCTGACACATTTTGACAGCATCTTATGCTAGAAAACTAAAAATAATTTAACATTTGAGCGCCAGTTGATCTAACACTAAGTCACAATTCACCAATACCCCGTGTCAATTTGTGAAGACTATCACCCTAAGTCGTCACGCTCGATTTCTACTTGATAAATCAAGCTTTGCACAAAATTGCATAGTGATGCAAAGTAAGCGAATTGATATGTTTGGTCGTTGCTTTTCTCTGGTGTCAAAAAACAAAAAAATCCCAAATGAATCAACATTTGGGATATTTGAATCATCCAGCGCTTAGCGGCATTGAAAGCTTTTATAACCACCGCGCTTTTTAGTTATTAAACTCTTCTACTCTTACACTCTTCTTTATATCTTCGCTTTTTTGTTATTTAGCTGGTCAATGACCGATGGGGGCGCAATTTTTGCGAGTTCAACCATGCACTCATCAGTCTTTTCATTTCCATAGCGGACATAGATATCACACACCGCATAAAGATGCTCTGGGGCCCCTGAAATCAAGTAAGCCGTCTCAAACGCTGTTGTCGCTTCATCGATGTTAAATGCTTCTTGTAATACACCGTATACATACCAGTAGTAACTATTAGACTTAGCCATCGTTGCTGCAATTTGACTCTCTTTTACCGCTGCCGCTTTATCCTCTAGCCGAACCAAAGTGAGTGACTTGGCGAAATGAAAATGGGCATTACTTGGTAGTGCTTCTATCGCTTGATCTAGAGTGTCAATCGCTTTTTCATCCATCCCTTGTGCACGATAGTTATCCGCCAGGCTTAACCGTACTTGTGGGTTGTTCGGTGCAGCTTGTTTTGATTGTAAATACTGCACTTCCGCCAATTCATATTGTTCGGTCCAGCGGTACACATCCGCCAGCAATAACTGAGACGCGTCATCAGCCTGGTCTTTTAAGTGTCCGATTAACTCGTTAGCCGGCTCAGAGAGTTGTTGTTGACTGGCTGCATCGAGAGTACTCCTATCTTTGAGTAGGCTGGCCGCAGCGGTTATACGCACTTGCTGAGTGTCATCGGTTAAAAGTGGTGACACTAAACTCCAACGATACTCTAAAGGATAAGGTTCCGCTCCGACGATCGCTGCTTCCCGGATCGCAGGACTGTCATCTTTTAATCCACGAGCAACGGCGACTAATCCGTTTTGACTTGGCGATGCTCCAAGAGATCTCAACGCCGCGACTCTAACCTCTTCTGTTTCTGTAATGTCTTGAGCTTGATAAGACCACTGAGACATCGGATCATTCGGTAGGCTTCGCTGTGCTTGCATCGGCTCAGCTTGAGGACTTAACAAAGCCCCCTGACCATTTGCGCTGCTCGTTGCTAACGTATTCGTTTCCAGGCTGCTTGCGCTGGCTGTATTGAGCATCAGCATTGACATGGCTAATATCATTGATGTTTTCATGATGTTGATCCTTAAAATTTGGTTTCGAAGCCAACACGTTTTTTCATTTGTTCGCGCAATACGGCATCACTGTATTTCCCGTGTTTAACAGGGTGTTTCGTTGCTCGAAGTATGTAGGCTATTGATTTATCAACATGCGAGAAAAATTTATACCAACCCGCGCATAAATAGTTGAGCCCGGGTTCGCCAGATTTAGTGCGGATAAAACGATTTTTCGGGCACTCTCCGTGACAAGCAAACTGATAATCACACGCCTGACACTGCGTCGTTAATGAGCGTGTTTTCGCGAAGCCAAATTTCTGCTGCTCTGGGCCATAAGCCATATCATCCAATTTCTGATGATGTATGTTGCCGATTTTGTATTCAGGGTACACGTAGTGATCACAGGTATAGACATCACCATTTGGCTCCATTGCAAGCCCTTTACCGCATAAGTCACTTAACGTACAAAGCGGGTTTCTGCGCCCCATCCACGTTTCAATACTCGCCTCAAAGTACTGAATAAAAACATTACCTATGTCTTTACGAGCCCACTCATCAAAGATGGTAATTAAGAAATTACCCCAAGCCAGATCAGAGACACACCAAGACTCAACAACGGAGTCTTTGCTCCCTGGAATAAGTCTTTTATCCCCTTGCTTAGGTTGATCATTAGGCTGCCAGGTTTGCGGAGCAGTATCACGGAACGTCTTTTGTTCAACAATGGGGATGAATTGCATCTGAGGGGACTTCACTTCATCTCTCAAGAAGCGATACACCTCAAGTGCGTTTTGACTGGTTAAGTTATTGACGCATGTTAACGTCGCAAAGCTCACTTTATGCTTGTGCAGCAATTCAACCGCCGCCATCACTTGCTTGAACGTTCCCTTACCCGCTTTATTGGTTCTATAGGTATTGTGAAGCATCTCTGGGCCGTCAATACTCAGACCTACAAGAAAATGATGCTTTGCTAAAAATTCACACCATTTATCGTTCAGCAAGATACCGTTAGTCTGTAAGTCGTTCGATATTTTAACGCCATCAGGCTGGTATTTCTTCTGAAACTCGACGATCTTTTCAAAGTATTCCAGACCAAGCATGGTCGGTTCACCACCCTGCCATGAAAAGATGATCTCCGGTGTATTTTGCGCGTCAATATAATTCTGGATATAGCTCTCAAGCATGGCTTCATCCATTTGAGGAGAGCACCCTTTTTTATACTCCAATAGGTCTTGCTTACTTAGGTAATAACAGTATGTGCAGTCAATATTACAGACAGCACCGATAGGTTTAGCCATGATATGTAATCGTTTTGACGCTTTACCGTTATATTGAGGACCTTGAGTAATATGCATTGTTTATTTACCTATCTTAATGTCTTGCCATAAGCATAACCGTGATCGATAGTTGTCGCTTGTTATACCCTTTATAACCATTTGTAATGGCAAAAAAACGCTATAATAGCGTCTCATACCGAACCTTTGAGACACCCAATGAAAATCTTTAATTACAGGCACTTATCAGCACTACTTGCGATCACATTCACCCTGTCAATAAGTGGTTGTGCAACTCAACCTCCGCACCCTATCGCTTTAGAGATTAATCAGGCGTTGGTTTTGGTCGAAGGCGGAACATTTACAATGGGCTCAAACCTTCCTAAAGCAACAAAAGCAGAACAACCCGCTCGGGATGTTACCGTGGACAGCTTCTACATAGCAAAGTTCGAAGTCACACAGGCACTGTTTGAATCGGTTATGGGATCATCTCACAGTTTCTTCCAAGATCCACAAGTTCCAGTCAATAATTTAAGCTGGCAACAAGCCAATTATTTTATTGACCAACTTAACGAGTTAACAGGTGAAAACTACCGTCTTCCAACCGAAGCTGAATGGGAATTTGCCGCTCAGGGCGGTATAAAGAGCCAGGGATACATCTACAGTGGCTCGAATAATGTTGACGATGTTGCATGGTATTCAGAAAACTCGAACAACCGAGCGCACCCAGTCGGACAAAAAATGCCTAATGAACTTGGCATATATGACATGACAGGCAATGTTGGAGAATTTGTCTCTGATGCCTTCGATGATACCTTTTATCGTTTCGGCCCAACTGATAACCCGCACAATGCTGAACATACTTCCCTACACTTAGCGCATAAATCGGTGAGAGGTGGAAGTTTTGCATATGATGCTGATCAATCTGAAAACTATCGAAGAGACTTTGCTAGTCAATCCATCATCATGTCTGATATGGGCTTACGCTTAGCTAAAGACGCTAAATAAGGAAATATCATGCCTAATATCCGCTTGTCTGGGTTAACACTCTCACTTCTTTGTGTGTTCTCTACCTTTGCTTTTTCAGAGGCAATCGCTTCTTCAGCGGAAATAGCTTCTGCTACAAATAGTAAGCCTAACTTGATTGTTCAGATTACCGTAGATGGTTTGCGTGGTGATTTATTGGATCGCTACAAACATAATTTCGGGGAAGGCGGTTTTCGCTACCTAATGGATGAAGGAGTGCATTACACCAATGCACACTACCAACACGGAAATACAGAAACTATCGTGGGTCATGTCTCTTTAGCAACAGGCGCTCCACCAAGCGTACATGGTATGGTTGGTAATGTTTGGTTTGACCGTGACGAAGATCGTTTGGTTTACAACGTTGAGGATGCAGACTACAACATGCTTACCTCTGGAGCAGGGGTTGATAAGTCTACAGAAATTGACCCAACTCAAAGAACTGCACAAGGTGATGGACGTTCTCCGATACCCATTCTTTCCACCACTTTTAGTGATGAATTAAGCATTTCGAATAACGGAAAATCCAAAGCATTCAGTGTCTCGATTAAAGACCGTGGTGCGATTTCTTTAGCTGGTCAAAGCGGTAAAGCTTTCTGGTTTTCAAAAGCGCAATCCGAATTTGCGACCAGTAATTACTATTATGACCAGTACCCTGAGTGGGTGGCTCGCTGGAATGAAAAGCGATTTACTGATCAATATTCTAAGCAAGCGTGGGATCTTTCATTACCAAAAGAGCAGTACACCTTGGTAGAAAACACGTCAGAACATAAATTTGATTTAGCTGGGTTTAAACGCACTTTTCCCCACCCTTACGGCCCGTCAAGTTTTCAGTATTATAGTACCATGCTCACGATAAGCCCTGCGGGTGATGAAATTACTGAAAACTTCGCGAGCACACTGCTCAAGCAAGAAAAGTTGGGCCAAGGTGATGCGACCGACTACCTAGCGGTTAGCTTCTCATCAAACGATTATGTGATTCACCTATATGGTCCAGAAAGTCTAGAAACAGAAGATAATCTGATTCGATTAGACCGAACCATTGCAAAAATGCTGAGCACAATAGATAGCCAGGTTGGCTTGAATAACACGTTGATTGTTTTATCTGCCGATCATGGTGTACCAGAATCGTCACCAGCGGTGAATGCTTTAGGGTTTAATCAAGCACAATACTTCAACAAAGATACGCTGTTATCGCAAGGCGTTGAACAACGCTTGAAGAGTGAGTTTGGGCTAGATAAAGACGCCATCAGGCTATTCGCTCAACCTTATATCTATTTAAATCATGATGTCATCGCGAAGAAAAAAGTTGATTTGGCAAACGTTCAAAATGCGATTGCAGAAGAAATAGCTAAAATCAGTGGCGTAGCTTATGCCGTTTCAAGCAGCGATATTGCCCGTAATCAAGTTCCAGACACTCGATTGAACCAGTTGATCAAAAACAATTATCATCCGGCTCGTTCAGGTGATATTTATGTTGTGTTTGCACCACGCAGCTACATTAATGATATGGATGGTTTACAGATCGCTTCAACGCACGGTTCTCCGTGGCGTTATGATACGCACGTACCGGTTATTTTTGCTGGGTTTGATATTGAACCACAAAGAATCTCTCGTGAAATCACCCCTTATGACATTGCTCCTACCCTGTCGAACAAACTGGGGATCACGCAGCCTAGTGGTTCAACTGGCGTAGTACTCGCTGAGGTCACTAAATAGTACTCAATATCTTTATTCGGATAAAATCAACCCGTAAAGAACACGATAGAAACAAAATAAAGAGCCGCTTATCAAATAACGATAAGCGGCTCTTTTTATTATGTGTGACGGTTACTTTAAATCGCCACTGGCGAATAAACATTGACCTAGAATTAACGGGATAAAACCTTAGCTGCGGCTTTAATTTTTGACCTTAACCATTGATGACTGGATTCATTGGTTCGGCTTGGGTGCCAAATCATACACATGTCGAAGTTATCCAACTGAAACGGCAACGGCAACGTTTTTACTTTGTATTTCTTTGAAAAACACTGAACAGAAGAGAGCGGTATCACACCGATATAATCAGAGCCTTCAATGACTGGAAGCATCTCAACCACCCCTGGCGCTCGGTAGACAATTTTGCGTTTCTCTAAATCACCAAAGTCCTCAGAACTCAAAAGACTTTTACGAGCATGCCAACGGGCGACGACGACGTGTTTATTAGACAAGAACTCGTCCATATTAATGCTATCACCAATTGTTGGATGGTCTAAACGACAAACAACAACTAAATCTTCGGTAGAAATTGCTTCATATTTCAGCGTCGTTCTTCCACGTGGCTTCATATCCAAAATGACATCGTGCCTTTGCAATCTTAAATCCGATTCATAATCTTCTGTAAACAGTGGATGAACTTCCAAGGCTATATCTGGTGCAACCTGACTAATAAGGTTCATCACCTTAGGCATTAACTCGTAACTTGCCGCTGAAACACACGCGATAGAAAATACGCGATTCGATGTTTTTGGATCGAAATCTCTTGAAGCAGATAACGTAGATGTAAAGTTCTTAAGCGCAGCGGCCATCGCAGGGTAAATATCCGTTGCAAATGTGGTTGGTTCAACCCCAGAGGTTGTTCTATGGAACAAAGGTTCGTTATAGATGTCTCTTAATCGTGCGAGAGCTTTACTGACGGCTGGCTGACTTATATCCATTCGATTTGCCGCTCTCGATAAGTTCTGCTCTTCGTAAATCGCGACAAATATTGGAATCAAATTGAGCTCGGTACTTTTCATACAGTTCCATAGTAAAGAAGCAGGATCTCTATCATAGAGAAACTGCTTCTTTAATTCGATAGAATTTGCACAAAGTTGTGCATAGCTCCACGCTAAACCAATAGCTTAGCGGACTCATTGATTGAAACCTGTTTACTTCAGCTTATCTTCTAGGTCCGGTAACGCTTTAGGCAGCTTCAAACGTTGCAGGATTAATGAGAATAATCGATAACTAGACGGATTAGTCGATACGAAACGCAGCCCCTTCCATAACCTCATTAATACCTGTTTGTTTTCATCGCCTTGTTGAAAACGCTCACTGTCTGCTTGCCACTGTGCCTGTTGCATTGCTTTGCTCAGCTCAAGTTGAGAGGTCTGTAGTCGCAATTGCTGGTAAATATAAGTTCTAATCTCTGACCATTGTCCGTCTTTCAGCAAACGATGTAATACCCACCAACTTGGCGCTGGTTTATTTCGGTAATAACGTTTTACCACCATCAACAAAGTCACCAAAACGATGACCACACCGATAACAATAGCGAACGATAAAAAATAAGTTTTGATAAAAGATTTCAGAGTATGCTTCGCTTTAAACACCTCACCTTTTACGACTACGGTTTCAAGACGTTGATTTTTACTGTCCCACCACTGAAACGAATAATCAGGTAACGTCAGTTCACCACCTTGTTGAATCACGTAAACAGATTCTTCTGTACGACTTGAGCGATAACTGCCTCGTTCTTGCGTATCATCAAGCAAATTCGGCTGTGGGTAAGCCTGATATTGCTGAGTCGACTGATTAGTAAAAAGAGCAGGCAGCAATATCGATAAGCTGTCTTTCGCGTTCACGGTCATGCGCCTTGTAATCGCATCACCAACCTTTAAATCGTCACTTGAGATTTGCCATGCTTGCTCAAAACCAACCTCTGTTGCAGTAAACCAGGGGGTTTCTTGGCTAAGTTGCCCTGAGGGTAGCGAAGCGTCAAATTTCATCGGCTGCGTATACAAAGTGCCAGCCACATTCGAACCATCTGGAGCGGATACCTGCACCCTAACTGGAATCGCTGGGATGACAAACTCACCCGATACTTGTGGATATATCGTCACTTCCCAACGTTGGCGAGACCAAGTCACGCCCTTCACTCGCTCAGTATAGTTAGTGGCCAATTGATTGCGCTGCATTGAGAGAGCATGAGGAATATCCACCATGCCAATTCTCGTTCCCCCAGTAAGCCAGCGAGGTGTCGACACTTCAATGGTCAAGATCACTTGCTCATGGATGCTGAAACCCGGCTTTACTGCTCCTGTGCTCTCATCTGGATCCTTGCCAACCCATGCACGAATAGCAACATCACCACTTTTTTGCAGGTCATAGATATCGGCTGCAACCGCAGAGGTCGCGAACAAACTCCCCGTAATAGCAATAAAAGTAAGGACTAACGTCAGTAACAATGGCTGGTAAGTTCGCAAGACTCGCATTCTTAGGGCTTTAGTCAGTTGACACCAGGTAAGAAGCGCCATTCGTCGCTGTGTATGGTAGGTGAAAGGAATAAACGTCATGGCTTGTTCTCCTCATTTGGCAAAGAAACAGGCGTTTTGAGCTGGATATAAAACTTAGCCCTTAAAAAAAGCTTAGGATCGGCTTCGACGCGTCGTAGCCATTTATCGGCCAGCTCTTCGCTTCCCAAAATTTCATTTGAATTGAGCGTTTCCTTTATCATCAATTCAGCCACCGTTTTTTCATCTGCGCCATCGCCTGTTCGTGGCTCATCAGCATCGAGTTCAAAAGACTCCTCGGCTCCATCAGTCGTTCCCATTTGGCTTTCGCTGGTGCGGTTGATGTCTTCAATAATACTACTGACCACCGCCAAGTTATTTTCCACAGCAGGCCTAAGTTGAGCAGAAAGTTCCGGATTATCAGCCAAACTTTTCAACACATCACGAGCGGCCAGGTACTCACGCTGACGAGCTAATGCACTCCCAACATAATACGTACCCAGATCGGTTTTTACCTGTAGGAATGCACTGTGTGCCAATTTAAATTCGCGCGCATAATAGTACGCGACCCCTTTGCGTAACGGATCATTAAAGTGCTTTGCCGCTTCAAGATACTTTTTCTGATTCAGCAAACGCTGCCCCTGTTGATCGGGGGTGAGCCATAAATCCCACCACCATTGGGCACTCTTGTCCCACGTAGAAACTGACTCCATAACGCTCTCGTTAGCGGCGGTTTGTTCCGTCTTTGATTGAACCATTTGAGCGAAGGTATCAGAGGAATAAAATGAGCCCGTGACGACCAAACCAAGCAAACACCATTGCACCAACCAACCTTTTCTAAACCAAAACAGCATGATAAGGGCAAGGGGGAACAACAAGCTATAGCCCATGTCTTTCCAAGGCATTGAAGACTCACCGTTAAGCTGCAGGTTTCTTTCCACTGCTCTATTTAGCTGCTTTATATCACCATCATCAATCGTGACTTCAACCAAGCGACCACCCGTTTTACGAGCCAGGAGATTCAATGAGTCTAGATCCACCGGATTTTTACTGACGATGTTACTGTTTCCTGCCGCCAGTATTAATAACTGATAAGGCCTTTCACTGAAAAAATCCTCAAAAGCTCGAATGGTGGTAGGATTGACACCGTCGGTAACAAGCAGCACTGTCGCCCCGAGTTCCCCAGACAGTTGTTGTTGAATCAATGGCAATGATTTTTCTGCCATTTTTCCTGATACAGGCATGATTTCTGGTGTTATTGCCGCTAAAAACGGTTCAAATACTTTGCTGTCTTGCGTAACGGGCATCGCAACATGGGCGCTTCCCGCATAAACAACTAACCCAGTGCTTCCGCCCTGCCGAGCAGCCAATAGATCTCTAATCTTTTGTTTCGAACGCTCTAATCGGCTAGGAGGTAAATCTTTTTGCAGCATAGATTCACTGTTATCCAACACGACCAGCATAGAAGCTTTATCTTCACCGAATGGCGATGCTTCGCGCTGCCAAGTTGGGCCAGCACAAATCGTAATAGCAAGAGTCACGATAACAATAAGTAGCTTAAGTGGCAGTTTCTTTCGCCATCCTATTTCGCCTATCACCAACGCATTGCGTAAATGGGTAGGTAGAAACTCTTTCCAGCCTGCTTTGGTTTCTTCTTGCCAACGCATCCAAAGCAAAAAGAACATCGGAACGAAGGCCAATAACCACAAAGGGCGTATAAAATGAAACTGCGTGAATAGCTGTTGTATTGTGAGAGAATCAAACATCGCTCGCTCCTTCCACACTATGATTTGATGATTGCGCACGTGCTCGACGGCGCAATGTCGCCACACTGAAGGCCGTTAGATACATCACCACGACAATGCCCATCAGATAATGATGCAGCCCCTGCTTCGGTCGGTAAGTGCTACTTTCATACAGCTGAGGCTCTAATTCCCCAATGTCGATATAGGCTTGACTCAACTCTTCACGATTCAGTGCTTCAAACGCTTTGCCTCCCGACTCTTGGGCAATTCGATTGATCGTATCGAGATCAAGCGCTGCTTCACCAACGGTTTGTGGATCACCCATTGCAATCACATGAATGCGAACCCCCTTCGCTTTCGCGACTTTAGCCGCATCAACAGGCCCAACAAAACTTCCCGTGTCATTCCCATCCGTGAGCACAATGACCACTTTCTCACGCTCATCCGCACTTGCATCATCAAACGAGCCCTGAGGGCTCTGATTTGGCTGAGTGCTTTGCTCAAAAACCTTAATCGCCAGACCGATCGCATCACCTAAATGTGTACTTGGACCCGCCATGGCCACATCAGTTTGGTTTAATAACGCCAGCCAGACCTCTTGATCCGCTGTAAACGGTGTTTGCACAAAAGCTGCGTCGCCAAACAAAATCAACCCAAGGCGGTCACCTTTTCTCGTCGTGACAAACTCAGCAAGAACGTCTTTTGCTGCTTCTAAGCGAGTGATTCTTTCGCCTTTTATCGAACTGAAATCTCGTTCAGCCATCGATCCGGACAAATCGACTACAACCATCACGTCACGCCCGAACTGCTCTCTGATTTGAGGCTCACCCAACATCGTCGGTTTCGCTAATGCAGACACCACCAGCACCCAACTCATGACTAATGTCATGCGTTGCCACCAGCTCGCGGTTAACTGACTCGCACCTTCTGAAGGCGCTTCGCCAATGGCATCAACTAACTCTTTGAAGAAAGGGACTTTGATCGCCATCTGCTTGGTGCGATAGGCCGGCACGCCAAAATAGACCAACAAAGGTAAAGGCAAAACGATAAACCACAAGGGATAGGTAAATTCAAAACTGGCCGAAACAATATCAAGCATTGCCTTTCTCCATTGAGCTTGGCACCACAGAGGCTCTATGCAATTTTATCCACTCAAGCGATTTCTGAATCACCTCAACACGTTGATCTTGAGTGAGGTGCACCTTGGGATCAATAAGACTCTGCATCCACCGCAGAGAAAGTTCATCAGTAAACAGTGGTGGTGCCTTTTTATTGCTTGGTTGGTAGGCGTTTAACTGGTTCAAACACGACGGCCCGAATAAGCTAGCATTGCGACTGTCTAAATGGCGAAGTACCACTTTGAGCACCTTAAACGCACGCTCTGCTGCATTTTTTTCTTGTGGATCAATCGACTTCAAGGCGAATACAGCTTCTTGGCGGTACCGGTTCGTCCACCAATGCCTTACCATGCCATAAGCAAAATACAGAGCGACCAGCAATAAAGCGAAAACCACGATTTTCCAACCTATGGTTTGAGGAAACCAACGTACGCTTTCTGGTATCGTGATATCTTGAAGATTTCGCAAGATATAGGTACTCGGCGGAGTGTGTTCGATAGACATCTATCTCCCTCCTATCCGTTTTTGTAACTGCGATATGTGATCACCCGATGTGTCCAATTCGATATAAGGTAGCTGCTTCATTGCCATTAACTGGGCAAGAGATTGCTTTTTACGTTCAGACAGTTGAGACAAACTCTCACTTGCTATGCTGACTTTCGAGGCGCTGTCTAAGTTCATTTGAAAACTGCCATCACCCACAATCCAATTGGCCTTAGCAATATGTTGAGGTAATGACTGCTCCAATGGATCGCTGATCATGATGGCGAGAATGTCATTATGTTGCTGAAGCTGTTTTAATCTATCGAGGTGCTGCTCTTGGCAATCACGCCAGTCACTAATAAAAATGAGTGTCGACTGTTTGAGTCTCATGCGTGTAATCTGTTCGACCCAACGCTCAAAACTGGCCTCTTTATTGTCGTAGGTACTGACATTCAAACTCTGATTTATCTTAACTAAACGTTTCAATTGAAAGAGAAAATCTGATTGAGAGCGCTGTGCCTGGGAATGAAAAATTCGTTGGTGGGACGCGGTTATAAGCCCGACACGATCACCATCTTTAAGCACTCGCCACCCGCATATAGCAGCCACTTCAGCCGCTACAACAGATTTCATTGAATGTTGAGAAGCAAAAAACATAGCGCTGCGTTGATCAACACATATGATGACATTGCGGTCCTTTTCTTCCGTGTAACTCCGAACATGCGGCTTGCCTGTTCGCATCGTGACTTTCCAATCAAGGTTTCGGATGTCGTCACCAAGTTGATAATGTCGCAACTCCTCGAAGTTTAAACCACGCCCTCGAAATAACGAGTTATGCCGCCCAGAAAGCGCACTGCCCGCTTTTAAATGAGGAAGCAGAGAAAACGACTCTGCTTGAGCTTGAAGTCGAACCAGTCTTGCATAATCGCAATATATTCGAGGATCAACCCCTTGTGAAGCAGGAGCGTGTGTCGGCTTCGCCATAACGCCCCCTAATTATCCGATTTCAACGCGGTCAAGCAGCTCTTCAACAACTCTTTGCTGGTTGACTCCATCAGCCAGTGCATCGTAAGAGAGTGAGAATCGATGGCCTAATACCGATGGAAGCATGGCTCTGACATCATCTAAAGTAACGTGATCTCGCCCTTGTAACCAAGCATACGCTCTCGCACACTTATCGAGCGCAATCGATGCGCGAGGGCTGGCACCAACGTCAATCCATTGGGAAAGATTCGAATCAGGGTAACGTTCTGGCTTTCTCGTCGCCATCACCAACGCAACAATATAGCGCTCAACTAATTCTGAGACGGCAATGTCAGGAAGTTGACGACGTGCCTCTAATACGAGTTCAGGCTCGATGTGAAGAGGAACAGCATCATTAGTTTGCTTGGTGATCCCAAGCTCCTCACTGCGTACAAGTCGAATAATGTCACGCTCGGCTTCATCTTCGGGGTAGTCTACCGTTACTTTCATGATAAAGCGGTCCATTTGAGCTTCAGGTAACGGGTAGGTTCCTTCTTGTTCGACCGGGTTTTGCGTCGCTAACACCATAAATAAATCTGGGAGAATATGAGTCTGTCCACCCACAGTGATCGTCCCTTCCGCCATCGCTTCTAGCAGTGCCGCTTGTACTTTCGCTGGCGCTCGGTTGACTTCATCGGCCAGGACAATACTGTTGAAAATAGGACCAGCCTGAAAATGCAATTGAGGCTTACCATCTAAATCTTGATAGACTTCGGTGCCAGTGACATCTGACGGCAATAAATCCGGAGTAAATTGAATTCGACCAAAGCTGGCATTCAGTAAGTTGGCTAACGACTTCACTGAACGTGTTTTTGCCGTTCCAGGAAGCCCTTCGAGTAACACATGACCATTGGTCAGAAGCCCAATAACCAAAGCTCGAACGACATGGCTCTGGCCGATCACACTTTTCTCTGCGTGTTCGATAAGTTGATTTATTGCTTGTTGTGCATGGTTCATAGGTCTTCCCTTCATTCAATCTCGCTACCCACATTCTACTGACAAGTTCTATAACTATTGGTTATACAATCTATATCCCACTCAAAGGGAACGTTCTATTTCCTAGCGTTGTTTGAACGAAGAGTGTTTCCATCATCAGTCGTTAAAATCATTCAATACGTCACAGTAAGTATAACTTTTGGTTATAACCACTATAAAAGGACAGCCACGCTTTTTGAGATTAATGTTTTGCCATCGATGCGTTAACTTAACGCATTAATCTCAATGTAAAAAACGGAGTCCTTATGGGTACTAATTTTAAGCAACTTGCTATGGGTGCTAGCTTACTAGCCGCATCTACCGCAGTTGTAGCAGCAGAGAAGCCAAACATTCTTGCCATTTGGGGTGATGATGTTGGTATTTTCAACATTGGCGCATACAACCACGGTATGATGGGCTACGAGACCCCAAATATCGACCGAATTGCTAACGAAGGTGCACTATTTACTGACCACTATGGCCAGCAATCTTGTACTGCCGGCCGTGCTGCATTCTTAACGGGTCAAGAACCTTTCCGTACTGGTCTTTTGACTATCGGCATGCCTGGTTCTGATCATGGTATTCCTGATTGGGCTCCTACTATTGCTGACTTACTAAAAGAGCAAGGTTACATGACGGCTCAGTTTGGTAAAAACCACATGGGTGACCAAGATAAGCACCTTCCAACAGCGCACGGTTTTGACGAATTCTTTGGTAACCTTTACCACCTAAATGCTGAAGAAGAGCCAGAAACATACTACTACCCTAAAGACCCTGAGTTCCGCGCTAAATACGCACCTCGCGGTGTTATCAAGTCAACGGCTGATGGCAAGATTGAAGATACAGGCCCAATGACGCGTAAGCGTATGGAAAATGCAGATGAAGAATTCCTAGAAGCTTCCCTAGACTTCATGGAACGCGCAGTGAAAGCTGACAAGCCTTTCTTCATCTGGCACAACACCACTCGCATGCACGTTTGGACTCGTCTACAAGAGAAATACCAAGGCATTTCTGGAGTGAGTATCTATGCAGACGGTATGATGGAACACGATGATCACGTGGGTGTTCTTCTAGATAAACTTGACGAACTAAAAATCGCTGACAACACAATCGTAATCTACTCTACCGATAATGGTGCAGAAACGGGGACTTGGCCTGATGGCGGTGCAACCTTCTTCCACGGCGAAAAAGGCACAACTTGGGAAGGCGGTTTCCGTGTACCACAACTTGTACGTTGGCCTGGTACTATCGACCCAGGTACTAAAATCAACGACATGATGAGCCACAAAGACTGGATCCCAACACTTCTTGCTGCCGCTGGTGATGACAAAGTTGTTGAGAAATTAAAGTCAGACAAAGGCGCACGTTACAACGGTAAAGATTGGCGTGTTCACTTAGATGGCCACAACTTCCTACCTTTCTTCCAAGGTAAAGAAGAGCAAGGTCCTCGTGATTCTCTGATGTACTTCTCTGCAAATGCTGAGCTAGATGCGGTTCGTACTGGCGACTTTAAAGTTCAGTTCGCACACATGGAAGGTAACATTGCTGATGGTATTCGTTTCCAAACGAACTGGCCGTCAATCGTTCACCTGCGTGCAGACCCATTTGAAAAAGCGCCGCACGAGTCTGGTCTATACATGCGTTGGATGGCTGACAACATGTGGTTATTCGTACCAGTAGGTAATGAAGTACAATCTTTCTTGTCAACGATTCCTGGCTACCCAATGCAGCAAAGCCAAGTACTGAACCCTGGTAACTTTAACCAGAACGTACTCATGCTGCAAAGTAAGCTTCAGCAACTTGACGCTGTACACAAGAAAGTGATGCAATAAATCACTGAGTTAATTGAATTTACATTTGATTAATTTGAAAAGCCCGAGAGTAAATATGCTCTCGGGCTTTTTCTTTACCGCCTTTGCTGCCAATCGAAAGACATCTAACCTAATACACTTTAAAAGTGATCGATCTTTACCCGTTTTTAGTACATATCAACACTGAATATAAAAAAGAATCGATGCGATGAAATGTCTCTTAATCACGTTTTTGCTGCTTGGAGCCGCTAGCCCTTTTTCTCATGCTGAATCCTGCCCTGACATCCTCATCGGCAAACAGCGTCTGCTGAACTCTAACGAAGAAGTTGACTTGTGCGAGGCTTTCAAAGGTAAGGCACTGTTGGTTGTCAACACCGCTAGCCAGTGTGGATTTACACCGCAATATAAAGAATTAGAACAGCTTCATTTAACCTACAAAGACAGAGGATTCTCGGTAATCGGCTTCCCAAGTAATGACTTTTTCCAAGACAGAGGAAGCGAAGAGCAAACGGCCAATATCTGTTATCTCGATTATGGTGTGACATTTCCGATGATGGCGAGAGGCTCTTTGAAAGGGGCAGAGGCAAATCCCGTGTTTACTGAGATCCGTAAGCAAGCAGGGGTGACACCTAAATGGAATTTTTATAAGTTTTTAATCAATAAGGAAGGAAAAGTCATCGCAACATTTCCGAGCACGACTTCACCGCTAAACATCACTCTCACCAAAGCCATTGAACAACAACTTTAGGATCAAGGTTATGCTAACAATGAACAGAGTCATCACGGTGCTTGGGTATTTAGGGCTTGCTCCCTTTTGTCTTGGGTTAGGACTCGTCATTATTGACAAAGAGTTAGTCAACATAGAAGATCATGTTCTGTTTATAACGTACAGCGCTATTATTCTCAGTTTTTTATCTGGTGCGCTGTGGGGAAGAAGTATAGAGAAACCTAACCGTTCATTGACCCTGATTTTGAGTAATGTCTTTGCTATTTTAGCTTGGGTTAGCCTACTTCAAGTTGAAAATTCGATCGGTGCCGCTCTTTTGCTTCTTATGGTCGGCTACTTTTGTGTGTTAGCCACTGAATACCCTGCGATCTTAAGCGATTTTAGACGTGCCTCATCACCAAATAAGGGGGCGTCATTACCCCATTTAGCCCCGTATTCTCAGATGAGGGTTATACTAACAAGTGTCGTCTTGACGATGCACCTGATACTTTTTCTAATATAAAACGTTATCCCTTGATATTTACATGGCCCAACGCAGTACGCAGCCCTTGCAGTGAAAGTGGCGTCATCTAGCTCGATAAATAATTAAACACGCTTCCAATGTATCGGTTCATTAATGCCTATTAAGCCAATCTATTGGAACCAAAACAGATGAAAAAAGCATCGCACTCTTCGCGGAATCCTGTATATTAGAGTTATTACTCTAAATTTGGCATTGTAGATGAAAACGACCTTTTTACATTCAATCATTCTGTTGTCTGCCGGCGTGTTTTCTGCCACAGCTAACAGTGCGGCCATTACGTTCGATCAAGCGTGGCAACTGCTACAAGACAATAATCATTCGCTTGCTGCACAACGCTCGAATGTAGAAAGTCATCAGCATTTGCAAGATGCGAAAGGCAACCTCAATCTACCTTCTGTCACCCTGGGGGCAAATTATACGCGTCTCGACAGTGACGTTACCGTTACTGGGTCACAACTGGCCGAAGCGACAACATTTCCATCCATTGGCGGCAGCTCTGGTGCCATGCTATCCAGTTTGCTTCCTATTCTCGGTGGGGTTGAAACCACGATCACTGAGCAAGATATTTTCACCTCGTCAATTCGCGCCGTGTGGCCCGTCTTTACTGGCGGCCGTATTACTGCTGCACAACAAGCCGCAAGAGGCCAAACAGAGGAAGCAAAAAGCCAATACAAAATGGAAACGCAAGCTCGCTATGAAGATCTGAGTAAGTATTACTTTTCCGTTGTTCTGGCGAAAGAAGTGCTTAAAACACGATCCGATGTTGAACGCGGACTTTCACAACACCTTGATTTTGCCATTAAGCTTGAAGAGCAAGGTCAGGTCGCTCGGGTAGAACGGTTGCAAGCTGAAGCCTCTTTTGACAAAGCAAAAGTCGACACACGCAAAGCACAAAGTAATTTAGACATTGCGCAATCCGCATTGAGTAAGATTTTGGCTCAAAGTAGTATCGTCACGCCTTCGGAAGCACTGTTCATCAATCAACAACTGCCTCCCATGCAAATATTCATCGATCAAACGCTCGCTACCTACCCTGGCCTTGAACTTCTTGATGCAAAAGAGCTGCAAGCGAGTAGCCTAATTAAAGCGGAAAAAGGAAAGTACTACCCAGAGGTGTATCTGTATGGCGACTATAGCCTGCATGAAGATGACACCTTAGCCAGCCAAATGAAACCCGACTGGATGGTGGGGGTTGGTGTGAGTATTCCTTTGATTGAATCGTCAGGCCGAAGCCACACAGTCAAAGCCGCCAATAGCATGGTTCAGCAAGTCCGCTCACTCAAAGCGCAAGCGAGAGAAGATCTGTCTGTACTGGTGCAAAAGACCTACCTTGAAGCGCAACAATCCATCGATGAAGTTCTGGGGCTAGAATCGAGTATTGCGTTAGCCACTGAAAATTTGAAGCTTCGCGAACGGGCCTTTGTGCAAGGATTATCCACCTCGCTTGAAGTCGTCGATGCGCAATTGTACTTAGCCAGCATTCAAACTCAGCAATCGGCGGCACGTTTCCATTACCTTGTTTCACTCAATAAGTTACTCGCACTGACCAGCGAAATGAACACTTACCACCAATATCAATCTAACGCTTATGTTATGACCAGCAAGGAATCATTATGAAATCTCTCAAACCTCTTTTAGCGTCTTCTTTGGTCGTTGGTGTTGTTGCCTGGGTTGGGTTCAGCTTTTATCAAGCTTATCAGCCAAAACCTATTCGCTTGCAAGGCATGATAGAAGCCCAGCAGTACAGCATTTCGTCAAAGGTTCCGGGAAGAATTAATCAAGTCTTGGTCCGTAAAGGTGACAAGGTGAAACAAGGTGATTTAATTTTCACTCTTCACAGCCCTGAAATTGAAGCCAAACTTGCCCAGGCAAAAGCTGGGGAAAAAGCCGCTGGCGCACTCGCATCTGAGGCTGAAAATGGCGCTCGGACACAACAAATACAAGCGTCCAAAGACCAATGGTTAAAAGCAAAGTCGGCGGCAGATTTACTTGAGAAGACGTACCAAAGAATCAACAACTTATTTAACGACGGCGTGGTTGCCGAGCAGAAACGCGATGAAGTAAAAACCCAATGGCAAGCAGCCAAGTACACAGAAAGTGCCGCATTTCAAATGTATCAACTGACCAAAGAAGGCGCTCGAGATGAAACCAAGATTGCGGCCGCAGAGAAAGTCTTAATGGCGGCTGGGGCGGTTGCTGAAGTCGAAGCCTTTGCCGAAGACACCCAGATAGAAAGTTGGTTTGATGGCGAAGTCTCTCAGGTCTTATTGCAAAGTGGTGAACTCGCACCACAAGGCTTTCCTGTCGTCACCGTTATTGATACTCAGGATGCTTGGGCGGTATTGAATGTGCGTGAAGATTACCTCAAGCATTTCACCAAAGGCACGCAGTTTGATGCCTTTCTACCGGCGCTGGATAAAACCATCTCTTTCACCGTCATGCATGTAGCTGTGATGGGCGATTTTGCTACTTGGCGATCAACGGATGCATCACAAGGGTTTGATTTGCGAACCTTTGAAGTTGAAGCGCGTCCTACCGATTCCACTGAATCACTTCGTATGGGCATGAGCCTTGTTGTTGAACTTTAAGCAATATTGACAGGGATTTAGCATGGCTCTAATTCGCCAAAAGTATCTTCGCCAACAGTATCAGATATTAAAACAGGACAAGTGGCTGTTTGCCTGCGTATCTTGGATTCCGATTGCTTTAGCGCTGTGCATCTGGGGAATCTTTTCTGCCGGCATCGCTCGTGATTTACCTATTGGTGTTGTGGATCTGGCTCATAGCCCCATGTCTAAACGCTTGAGTCACCAGCTTGATGCGTCTTCGACTCTGAAGATTGAAACGCAATTTTCAGATGTCGGTCAGGCAAAAGACGCGCTGATAGAAAGCCGAATTTATGCCTATGTGGTCATCCCAGACGGTTTTGATAAAGGCATCTACCTTCAGTCTTTGCCTCAAGTCTCCGTATTTTACAACAGCCAATACATACTCGTAGGTCGCCTGATAAATTCCGCCGTTATGCAGTCGATCGGATACTTCAATGCATCCATTGAAACGGTTCAGAACCTGTCATTTGGTGATACCCCCCCCCTTTCGGCACTCGGCAAAGCGGTTCCAGTATCCACACAAATTACCGCTTTGTTTAATCAAAACACCAACTATGCGCAGTTTTTGGTTTCGGCTATCGTGCCTGCTTTATGGCAAGTGGTGATCGTCGTGAGTACGATCATGGTTCTCGCCGCTAATTATCGTCGATTTGACGGCTTACATCCATGGTTGGGCTCATCACCAATACACACTCTTTACCATACGCTCAAAGGGTATGTAGGGGTGTTTGCTTTGCAAGGTGTTCTGTTTTTAGCATGGTTTTATCAAGGGCTTGGATGGCCGATGCAGGGCGTATTTCTACCCATTATTGTGGCGCAATTCATGATGATTTTAGCGTGCATGATCATGGGCTGTTTATTCTTTTTCCTCACTCTAGATGCGACCAGAGCCATGAGTTTCGCCGGGGCATTTACAGCACCAAGCTTTGCTTTCATGGGGATTACATTTCCCGTTACTGACATGAATATGCTGGCTCAGTGGTGGCGTGCACTTCTTCCTGTCAGTCACTATATTGAGGTTCAGGTATCCCAAGCCAGTTACGGTGTCTCAGCATTAGACTCAATGGCACACCTCACTCCAATGCTTGGTTATTTCTTTGCCGCATTACTGTGCTTGTGGCTCATCAAACAGCATTACCGAAAGGAACAAGCGCAATGAGTTTTGTCACGCTGCTAAAAAGCGAAATCCGCGACTTCTTTAATAACAAAGCCGTCATTCTGACTGTTTTTGGTGGCGTGATATTCTACTCATTCCTATACCCATTGCCTTACTCACAACAATCGCCGTTAGAGCAAAAGATCGCCATTGTAAACTTAGATAACAGTGCAGTGAGCTTTAAGCTAGAGCGCATGGTCAACGCGACCCCTCAAGTTCAAGTCGTACAACGAAGCTACAGCATAGAAGCGGCTAAAAGTGATTTCATCGATGGTAAAATAAGTGGGATTCTGGTTATCCCTGAACACTTTTATAAAGACTTGATGATAGGGGCAAGCCCAACATTGGCCTATGCCGGGGACGCTTCGTATTTTCTCGTTTACGGCACGGTCGTTGAAGGGCTCGCACAAACGGGGGCAACACTGGGCGCAGAGGTAAAAGTCGCGCAGCTTATCGCAGGTGGGGAACCTATCGGCTCTGCCACCAACCAGTATTCAAGTATTAAGGCAAACCTAAAGCCCACCTTTAACTCACGCATGGGCTATGTCGATTATGTGGTTCCAGCTGTCTTTGTGCTGATTCTTCAACAGACATTGGTCATGGCCGCTGGCTTACTGGTCGCCACTCAAAAAGCCGCCACTCATTCATGGACTGGCCGTGAGCATATCATGGCACTTCTTGTCCGAACGGTTTTGCTCGTAGGTATCTATCTTGTGCTCAGCGGGTACTATTTTGGTGCCAGCTTTAGCTATTATGGTATCAATACCTTAGCGAAACCGCATGACATTGTGGCACTGTTGATCCCATTTTTAGTGGCTTGCTGTTTGGTTGGTTATGTTATTGGTTATTGGGTGCCCAGACGAGAGTTAGTGACAGTGATTGTTCTTATTAGCTCCATGCCATTGATATTTTTAGCAGGATTCATTTGGCCGGTTGAGATGATCCCAGCGCCACTACTTGGGTTAGCACAATTCATCCCAAGCACGTCTGCGATACCAGGATTTCTATCACTCAACCAAATGGGCGCAAGCTGGCAACAGGTCGCCAGCCAATTCACTCACCTTTGGCTGTTGGTTCTATTTTGGCTGTGTTCGCTTGGCGGGATCATCTATAAACAAATAAAAACATGCCAATAGTAAGGCGCTAAATCAGAACGTGGCGTATCAGTACGGGGGATGTCAGCATGTGATGTATCACGTGCGAACAATCAACGTGCGAGCAATCAACGTGCGAGCAATCAAAAAGCCTGCAGTAGCCCTTTGTGATAGTTCGCAATATCGGGTTGAAAATCAAACTCTTGCAGCCAAAGTTCGAGCTGACTTTCCGACTTTGTTAGAGACTCTAAGGTGATTGTATTATCATCTAATTCCCACAACTGACGAGACGCTGAATAGTTAAACTTGAGAGCCAATAACGCATCTTCATTTCCTTGTTTAGCGGCTGCGAGTAACTTTCTATTTTTACGGTAGATTAAATTTAGCGACTGTTTTAAATCCCACACATACGCAACTTCAAACATAAACGGGTGCACTTTCAGTTTAACGAGAGAGAACCCTAAAATGATGGCGCTAACAACCACACCTAACAAGTTCCAGTGAAAATGTGAGCCAGTATCTGAAGGGAAGATCAAGATAAGGGTTTGTGAAATAGCTAAACTGGCCATAGCCAAACTGACGATACACCCTACAATGACCACATTAAGGCGCGATCGATATGTTTTCTTATCTATATTGACTAATTGCATCCGTACTCCAAATTCACCGTTAATCCCACAGCCGTTAACCTCAATAGCAGTCAGCCCCAAAGCCGCCAACCAGCATCAACAACTCACTCGCCGACTTGGGCTGAGAATTATACCGTGCGTTAAAGATAATACGAGATAATTTATAAGGGTAGGCATAAAGCAACTCAAACAACCACCGGTGACTAAAGATAGGGGGAGCAGCTGCTTGAGTTAATTCTTTATTCCATTCAATTACCGGCGGTTGGCCATGCGTTTGAACTGATGTCGACGACCTCGGAGGGTGATGCCCATTCTTATGATGTTTTCCGGTACCGCTAATCCACCATAACCTCCATCACCAATATGAACAATGTCTGCTCCCGATGCCTTTGAGGCCATGGTTACTTGCTCAATAAACTGTTCACTCGCCCCTTCTTGAGAAGTGCCAATGGCTAACAAACCGAGCATATTGCTTTCATGAACGGCGGTCATCATTTTGTACGCCATTTCAGGTGTGGCACCGGGTGTTGTATAAGGCGCAGGGAACATCATTACATCTGCCCCTGCCTCGGAAAACTGGTTTACAATGTCTAAGTTGTAATCATTACCGATGCCGCCACCATGCATTTTTCCGGCAATGATCAGAATGTCATCTGACACTTGGCGAACCAGTTTTATTGCTTCTAAAATCGTCTCTTGGGAAACGAGCATGCCAGGGTTTCCCGTTAACATGATGTAATTGAGCCCAAGACGAACCGCTTCTTCCACGGTTTCTTTTGTCACTGAACGGCCGATTTGGATGTCGGTAAAACCTGCAGGAACGGGCTCCAAATTGCACCCAATCAAGCGTCCACTTAGTTCTTTTAGCTCTGTAATCGTAAAGTGATCGTTCACTTGATGATTGGCCGCGCCATTTACATTTGCTTTAGGGTCAAAAAGGTCAAGACAATTCAAAGTAATAAAATCAGCCCCCAAGCTGGCCGCTATCTCCGCGCCCGATACCAGGTCAAAAGGTGGATCTGCGGAGACAACGTTTTCCACCATCATCGCTCGCCCCTCAGAAATACGAATACACTCAACCAGTTCTTTTCGAGTCAACTGATTGATGTCGGCTTTCGTTAAGTCAAAAATTCGTTTCTTCATGATGTCACTCCTTTCATTTCTTTTCGCAGTTCAATAATTTCTACAGCGAGATCACGGCACAACATTGTGGTCATGATGTGGTCTTGTATATGAGTTAAAATGAGCGTCATCCGAACCTTTCCTTCACCTTCATCAAATCCTATAAGAGAGGTTTGGCTTTTATGAACGTTCGCGAGCGCTTCATCTCCATGATCTAATAACGTCATTGACTCAGAGAAATTGCTCTGTCTAGCCTCAAACATCGCTTGCATGAAAGAAGACTTTGCCTGACCTACTTCGCAAAGTAATGTCATAAGAAACTCTTCACTAATATCACTTTCTTGACTAATTAATTGATTCATCGTTTATCCTAAACACTGGGTTGTGGTGTTGGCTGAGATTGCGTTTCTTCCTGAGCGTTTTTGTTTTCTTCTTCTAGAAGTTGTTTTTCATGCGCTTTGAAGAATGGATAGAAAATAGCCATACTGACAACAACACAAACCGCGACGACAACTGCTGCGAGGGATGAATTGGTCGCCATCACTGCACCAATTGGGGCGGGCATAGTCCAAGGTGGCAGAGCCACCACTTTTGAAATCAATTCCGTTTTGAACGCCATCCACACAATGCAGGTGTTCACGATTGGCGATAACATCCAAGGAATAAAATAGTTCACATTCATAACGATCGGAGTACCAAAGATAACCGGTTCGTTAATGTTAAATGTCCCTGGAATAATAGACATACGACCTATGGTTTTAAGGTGGGTCGCTTTAGAACGCATCATGAGCACAACAAGCCCCCATGTACCACCTGCGCCTCCAACAAAAATGAAGAAATCCAGTACTGGGTTGACGAAAATCTTAGGCAATTCCTGGCCCGCCGCTAATGCTTCTTGATTCAAGCCAAGGTTGACGATCAGTATTGGATAAAGAATTCCGACCACAACGACTTGCGAACCGTGTATCCCAGCAAACCATAAAAGTTGGATTAATATGACCGCAAGCAAACAAGCAAAGAAAGAATCAGACGCTGCGACAATTGGCTTAAACAACTCCATTACAGCGGTTGGAATGTTCAATTCGTTGTAACCCAGCGTGACATTAAGCGACACAACAATCACCGTCAGTAATACGATGGGAATCAGTAGATCAAAGGATGCAGAAATCTTTGGCGGTACCGCTTCTGGCAGTTTCAAACGAATATTGTATTTTAAAAGAAAGCGTTGAAACTCTGGAACAAAAAGACCACAGATTATGGCGGTAAATGCACCGGCTCCCCCTAAATGGGCAATGGGCATAATACCACCATGGTCGGCAATGAATTGGACAGGGGCAACAGCCAATAGAAACGTAAACATCGACAGCAAACCCGAGTTCAGCGCTCTTAGTTTGTAATGCTCAGCTAAATTAAACCCTATCGAAAACGCCGCATACAGGGCAAAAATACCCATACTGACTTGAAAAGCGGACAGAATATTCCCTTGCCCAATCGCATCAACAACGGATTGCCAACCAGCCAAAAACGCGTTGCTGTTTCCCGGAGGGAACGCGAGAACAAGCAATAATGAGCCGACGATTAAAAAAGGCATAGTCGCAACAAAACCATCCTTCACGGCATTAACATGAGGCTGAGTTGAAACTTTATAGGCAACAGGGGTGATCACACGTTCTATGGTATGGGTAATCTGGTTCATAACACTCATAACAACTTCCTTTATCAAAGTGATTTGTAGAGACCGATGGCCTGATCAAGGATGACATCCCCTTTCATCATTCCGTAATTCAGCATATCTATAAGGTCGCACGCTTTTCCTTCCTCATTGGCACGTTGCTTAAAGTGCTCAAATCTAAACTTTACTTGGGGCGCAACCAGGCACACATCATTTTCTAGTAGCCGTTCTTCAAACTCTGAGATTGAATACGCATTGATCTCACAAGAAACCCCCTTTTCATGGGCTGAGTTTTTCATTTTGGTCACAAGCATGCTGGTGGACATTCCTGCGGAGCAACATAAAAATATTTTCATCGTGGCTTTCCTAGTAGAAGAAATTAAGAGCCAAGTATAATCTTCAAAATAATGAATAAATAAATCACAAGTCACAGAGATGGATATATGAACAAATACGAGTATTAAAGAAGATCAAAAAAAGTAGCATAAGATTTTGATATATAAGGAATAAAAATCATTGACCGAAAATATATAAATATTCAATATTTTGAAGTATTTCTAATAAATTAAAAAACAGGCTTGTATTTGATGATAAAAAAATAAGAAAGGCCCAGCCCTGACAAAGTAACAAGGCAAAGTGGTTAGAAAGGTATTAGGTATAAAACGGTTAGGCTTGAGTGTCTACTTAACCGTCATTTTATATGCGCCATACTGGCTATAAGTTGTTCACACTCTTCTTGCTGCATGTACCTAGGAACAGGATAGTTCCAGTGAGCTTCACGTAATGATTGCTGTGCAAGCTCTGAAACGTGTTCATCAATAATGACGTCAAAATGGCCGGGTAGATCCAGCTTTAGACACAATACTTTAATGTAGTCGATGAATGCTTGGGCTTTAACCGTATCACTTGCACGGCGATCAACAATATCAAGAGTATCGGCTAGGTTTGCCAATCGACCTTTCGCTTCAAACTTTGAGTGCTCTAAAACATAAGGCAGTATGATGGCATTGGCTAACCCATGCGGTGTACCGTATTTAGCACCAATAGAGTGTGCGATGGCATGGGTATAACCTAAACTGGCTTTGGTAAATGCTAGCCCCCCGTAATAGGATGCCAGCGCCATTCTTTGACGTGCCGTTGAATTCTGACCAAACTTCACCGCTTTGACTAAATTCTCATCAATAAGTTTAACCGCAGCAATCGCATATCGGTCGGTTTCAGCGGTTGCATTACCAGAAATATAAGCCTCAACAGCGTGTGTCAGCGCATCCATGCCTGTTTGTGCGGTAATGTGCGCGGGCAACGCCAGCATAAGACTGGGATCTAATGCGGCGGCAATAGGCACCAATTTAGGGTCCATTAAAGGTGTTTTCAAATGCGTTTTTGGATCAGATACGACAGCGGCAACCGTCACCTCCGAACCTGTACCTGCGGTAGTCGGCAATACAAAGAGTGGCGCTGGCGCTTTCCATACTCGAAGAATCCCGACCAGTTTTTTAATCGGTTTTTTATTGGTAACACAGGCCGCGATAACCTTTGCACAATCAATAGAAGACCCACCACCAATCGCGACAACACCATGGCATTTGTGCTTGTGGTATAACGCAAGTCCGGCTTCAACTTGATCATAAGTTGGGTCAGGGATCACGCCATTAAACACCTCACAATGAACCCCTACTCTTTCAAACTCAAAGACCAGCCTTTTGATAAACCCTAGCTTTTCAATACCTTCATCTGAAACCACCAGCACTCGGTTAACGCCCATAATGGAAACACTGTGACAAAGCTGCGACAGTGAATCTTTGCCTAAAAACAAAGTGGGCTTTGAGATAGGAAGAAACTTAGCGGCAACCTTTAATACCCTCATGTACATTTTGTGCAGTAAGTAATAGAGCTTTTGTTCCATTATAAGTCTCTGTTTTGATGCCCCGATATACCTAGCCTAGGCAATACAAGGCGTTATCTCTAGTTTAAACGTCACCTTTTTCAAACTAAATGTTATTAATCTTAAACCTTTAGCGCTTAATCGTGAGCTAACGCCAATAACGCATCAAGCGACTTTTCACCACAACATGCTAGTGAATCCTCATAATCAGGATATAACCGCTGAATAAAAAACCATCAGAAACCACATAAGTAGTCACCCAATGCACTGCGCTTCCCGCCTTTAGCCTAATAAAACCCTCTTACTAATAGAAATGTCAGCACAAATCAATTCATTTTTAGTCTAAGTGCACGAAACAAACTCTGGCTCAAATTAACAGACAAAAATGTTGCACCAAAGATTTGTAACGGAATAATAAGGATGTTGCAGATATGTAACACACAACATAAATATCAATACCAAAAATTATAACTATTAATCTTTTATAACTAATTTATTCAGACAGGAAAAATGATGTACAAAAAAATAATGCTCGCCACCCTTGGCAGCGCAGCGGCAGGCAATGTTGCAGCCGCTGGCTTAGATGAAAAAATTAACGAAGTCGTCGCACCTATCGTCAACCCATTTGTAGGAATGATCTTCTCGACCATTCCTTTCCCTTTTACAGACGTGCAGGTGCCTTGGATTGTTTTATGGTTGGTTGTCGCTGCCACCTTTTTTACTTTTTACCTCGGCTTTATTAACGTTCGTGGATTCAAACACGCACTAGAGTTGGTTTCTGGTAAATTCAGTAATCCTAAAGCGAAAGAAGATGGCGAAGTCTCTCACTTTCAAGCGCTCACCACTGCCCTTTCAGGCACAGTTGGCCTAGGTAACATTGCCGGGGTTGCTGTCGCGGTTTCTCTTGGTGGCGCTGGTGCAACGTTCTGGATGATCCTTGCTGGTCTTTTAGGTATGTCGAGCAAATTTGTAGAGTGTGCTCTCGGTGTGAAATACCGAAATACCAATGCAGACGGAACCGTTTCAGGCGGCCCGATGTATTACCTGAGTAAAGGCCTAGCGAAACGTGGAAACGCAGCTTTAGGTCGAACACTGGCGGTTCTATTCTCAGTGTTTGCTATTGGTGGAGCACTTGGCGGTGGTAACATGTTCCAAGCTAACCAAGCTTTTAAACAGGTGGTTGGCGTAACTGGCGGAGACGCGTCATTCCTTGCTGATAAAGGCTGGTTGTTTGGTATCATTCTAGCGGTTATCGTAGGTATCGTTATTATTGGTGGTATCAAATCTATCGCAAAAGTGACCGAGAAAGTCGTTCCTTTCATGGCGGCTATTTACGTTGGTGCCGCACTTATCATCATCGGTATGAACTTTGACCGCATAGACGATGCTTTCGCGGCTATCATCAATGGTGCGTTTACTGGTGAAGGTATTGCAGGTGGTGTGATTGGCGTTCTTATCCAAGGTTTCAAACGTGCAGCGTTCTCGAACGAAGCGGGTGTTGGTTCTGCGGCTATTGCTCACGCAGCCGTAAAAACAAAAGAACCTATGTCAGAAGGGTTTGTGTCTTTACTAGAACCTTTCATCGACACCGTCGTCATTTGTACCATGACCGCACTGGTTATCATTATCACAGGTTACCTTGATAACGATTCTGGTCTGGCTGGCGTAGAACTCACATCAGCGGCCTTTGGTAGCTCAATCAGTTGGTTCCCATACATCCTTGCTATTGCCGTGGTTCTGTTTGCTTTCTCTACCATGATTTCTTGGTCTTACTATGGTCTAAAAGCATGGACATACCTATTTGGCGAGAGCAAAACGGCTGAAATCATCTTCAAAGTGAAGTTCTGTGTCTTCGTGGTTATCGGTTCAGCGATGAACTTAGGCCCTGTTATCGATTTCTCAGATGCGATGATTTTCTCAATGGCACTGGTCAACATTGTTGGACTTTATATTTTAGTGCCTGAAATCAAGCGTGATTTAGCTGACTACTTAGAGCGCCACAAGGCAGGAAAGGTGTACAACGTCTCTAATGTAGCTGCCTCAAACGTAACCAAAGACGCTTAATTCATCTAGGTACTGTGTATCGCACAATGATGATATGTACCATGCAATGAAGCTATAGCTTTGAGAAAAGTAGCTAAACAGTTCACTTGACGAGCAACGTTAAAAACCAAAAACAGCAGATAATTTATCTGCTGTTTTTTTATGGCTGCCATTCCAAGGTAAGTATTCCGTATCAACCAAGAACCTCATCGAGTATGTAGCGATACTATCAAGTTGACTATCAAAATCGTGGCCAAATCGTTAGGCAAAACTATCTCTGTTATCGTCTAACCATCGCATTAGTTTGTGAATATGCTCTTTCATTTCCCCTAGTTCATCATCCTCCCAACTTTCAAAAACATGCGAAATATTAGGAAGTAACGCGTTCATTATTTCCTGACACAAGGTTAAGCCTTTATCCGTAATTTTAAGATGGCGACGGCGTTTATCCTGATCATCAGAAATCGATTCCAGTAGCTCTTTATCGACTAAAACCGTCACAATTTTAGTAATGCCCGGTTGATTCATTTCCATCACATTCACTAACTCGGTAACCGTCCAACTTCGTTTTGGATTATGAGTAAAATGGTTCAACACACCAAATTGAGAAGGGTTTAACGGCATATCAGCGAAGAGCTTTGCTTCGCGGGTTGCGATTAACTGACGCACAATACCAAGGTGCACCATTAATTGGGCTTCACTCTGTTTTCTCGCGTTCACATTTGTTCCTCCAGCAATGTTACATGAAGACAAAACATTGTTTAAAACACGAACAATGTGCTCATTTAAAATACTAACTTGCTAATTCATTCTTTGGAATATACTATACATTCCAAGGAATCAATATTATTTTTTACCAGAGGGATCGAGATATGAACCGTAGAAACTTTATTAAAGTCGTGGGAGTCGGTATCGGAGCGGCGACACTGAGTAGCGCAATCATAAGCGTGAACAGCAGTGAAGCGCCTGATGATAACTATGGGTGGAATGGACCTTCGCCTGAGCAGCAAGATATTCGTATGCAGGTGCTCTCTTATGCGATTCTGAGTCCAAATCCACACAATATACAACCTTGGATAATTAAGCTGACAGGGCCACTCAGTTTTGACCTTTATGTGGATCCTAACCGGCTGCTGCCAGAGACCGACCCGATTTACCGCCAAATCCATATCGGCCAAGGCACATTTTTAGAAACCCTTGCCATTGCAGCGACGGGGTTAGGCTATGAAGCCAGCTTCGATTATTTTCCTCAAGGTATGTACAGCAATACGGAATTACTCGACAAACCTGTCGCTTCTGTTGTACTCAACAAGCAGTCAACATTCACCCCCGACCCGCTCTTTGCTCACTTATTAACACGACAGTCCAATAAACGTGGGTACAACAATTATCAGCTGACCCAAGCAGAAGTGGATACTCTGAAAGCCTTTACCAACAAACGTGGTCAATATCCGTTAACCATCACCCAGTCAGCGACTGACAAAAACCATCTGGAAAGAATCTTAACTGAGGCCATGCAAATTGAGGTCAACGATAAAGATCGCAGCCATGAAACCCTTGCAATGTTTCGGTTCAATGACGATGAAGTGAAGAAGTACCGAGATGGATTTGGCGTCGCTCAGTCAGGCGTGACCGGAATTAAAAAGATGATTGCTGAAAACTTCTTTCCTTCAAGAAAAGAGGTCGAACTCGACCCTACTGAGTTTGACCGCCAGGGCGTCGTTATGGTTAAAGACACGGTCACCTCAACAGAAACCTTCGGTTGGATCAGTAGTGCTGGTAATACCCGCCTTGACCAGGTAAAAGTTGGACAAGACTATGCCCGTCTTAACCTTCAAACGACCGCAATGGGGCTTGTTCAACACCCAATGAGCCAAGTATTGCAAGAGTATTCTGATATGTTGCCACTTCAAGCATCGTTTAAAGAGACATTTCAAATAAGCAAAGACGACACTGTACAAATGTTGTTTCGATTAGGAAAAGCCAATCGTACACCACCCAGTGCAAGACGCGTGGTTTCCCAGTTAATGAGAAGTTAAGCAGAGTACTGGCTATGTACTAGCGTCACGAAAGCGATGTTCACAATGAACATCGCTTTGTTTTGTTTTGTTTTGTTTTGTTTTGTCGAAAAACTAATTTCCCAATGGGGTTGATAGCAAAACAAATTTTCGCTTAAAGCTAAAACTCTCCTCACCCTGAGCTTGCCCTAAGAGGTAACTCTGCAACGTCACGACAGAGTGATTGGTGTGATTGCCTTTAACCTGCACCGTCGACTGAGTGAGTAATGGGTTGCGCATAATTGCAATCGTCTCTTCTTCCCCCTGACTCGTCTCTAAACGCAAGCTTGTCGACTGGAAAGTAAACCAAGACAGTAGTTGTAAGGTCTTTTGTTCGCTAATGGCGATGTCTTCAGGAAATTTAAGCCACAACTCGTGTGTATCTTGTAAAGCATACACGGCTTCCTGAATCTCACGGTTTAACTGCGTTAAGCTTAGAGAACTCAAATCATTAAACGTGATGACTCCTATATTATTACTGTTCTCCCATTGAATGACGGGACTTGGAGCTGGCGCTGAATCAGTCTCTTGCTCGGAATAAGTTGAAACACTTTGCGTCCGATTTATGGTTTGCGCGACTAAGTTTTTGTCTCCCACCTCATCAGCCATTTTCTTGAGCAGGCTTTGCCACTCTTGTTCCAACTGTATATTTTCAGCCTCAACGAAATACGGTTGATACATCGACTGCCATTTTTGCTCTATATCGACATAATCAACGTAATCTTCTGCAACCGAACGCCACACCGCTTCATAATCATCCGCATACCCCGTCGTTGTCCGAGCCATGGACATAACAGATGTATTTTGAAGAATGATCTTCATTTTGTCCGTATTGGTTCTGCCACCACTGTCTTTTACGTATAACTCAAAAACATACGTACCCGCCGTTGTCGGGTTCATTAACGTCGCCGTTAGATCCGTATTATTTAGTATGGTGAGTTGTTGTGGCCCGGACAATTGAGTCCATTTTGTCTCCTTTATACTGTAAAAATTCTTAGGGTATGACTTCGCTGTGCCTTTCAAAGTAAGGGTTGTTTTCGGCAATGTGTGCACCTGATCGACCCCGGCATCAACCGTTGGTTTCGTTAGATCGTTAGTACCGTTAATATCATCACTATCACAGCCGGATACGATAAGCAGTAATACAATCAGGAATGCACTTTTAGGATTCTTCATTTTCTGTCTTCCTCTCATCAAAATCGGTAGCTAAAGCCAGTGGATACAAACGTATTGTGACTGTCATAGAAATTGATACTTGAGTCTTGGCTTTGGTAGCCCGCCATAACAAGCAACTGAGCGTTACGCCAATTTAAAGGCTCGCTGTAGCTGTAAATGGAAAACAAGCCAAATGCGTCATAGTCTCGCTTTAGATTAAAGACAGGATTTTCTGAATCATATTCAGCTTTACTGCTTCTTAACGTGGTCACAAGATTGTGCTTAGAGCGGTCAAAGACAATAGAGAGCTGAGCGCTTATTTCGTCAAAACTATTGGCATCACCTTTCGCATCTCTCGTGGTGTAATAAAGGGCAGGAGCAAGAACAAAGGAGTGGCTAAGCGGGATAGCCATTTCAGTACCAAAACGTTGGTAGTTACTTTCCCTATCGAGTAGAGAGATCGCCTCTGAAGATAAGGATTGCGATGCTCCTATGTCCTCTTTTTCTACCTCACTGGACGCCGCTGCATATTTTAGCGTAATGGGCAACGCTGAGTTTATGTCGAGTGCAAAACGGATTCCAGCTACCGATTGTTCTGTAGTTTCTCTCTTTTGATTGATCAAGTATGGGTCTCTCCATACCTCGTCCATCCCTGGCAAGTTACCAAATATCGCAGCGGTTAAGGTTAACTGTTTATTCAGTCTATGAGCGACCCCAACTTCAGCTTGGAACTGCGCTTCTGCAATTTGGTCTTCACTATTACCAAGGAAAATTAGCGTATTCCCAAAACTGTATTGCAATCGACCGAGAATAAAAGGTGAGACGCTTTCGACTGTTTTACCACTGTTGTTTAAGTCGCCGGTAATGGCATTGTCATCATGAGTGTTACTCTGCGATTGGCTTTCGCCTACACCGACATTGAGGCTAATACCACCACTGAAACCTGGGGTGAACGGATCCGCTTCTGCAAAACTCGCAGGTGAGATAAAGGTACAGATAGCACCGAGTAAAATGCCTTTCATAGGCGGTGAGAAATTCATGTTAATTCCTTGTGAGTGACCAATCATTGGACACATCAAAATTAACATTCACATCATGAATGAGTCTTTGTCGTTTTATGGACGATTTGTGTCCAAGTTGGTCACATTGTCTAATTTCGTCTCACTGAGTAGAGGATGTATTGGCCATGAGAGTTCAAACACCGCGCCTTGAGGAGAAGAGGTTCCGATACTGACGGTACCTTTGTGCCAAATCATGATTTGTTTAACAATAGCCAAGCCCAACCCATGCCCTTTATCGCTTCTTCTCTCTTGATTCTCGAGTTGAGCAAAAGGTTCAAATATTCGTTCAGCCTGTTCAATAGGTATACCTACCCCATCGTCTTCCACTAAGATTCGATATTGACCACCCTCTACTTCAAACGAGATAGTAATCGTTTCTTTAGCAAAGCGGCTCGCGTTAGTCAGTAAGTTTTTAACCGCTCTCATTAACCCTTTATTATCAATAAACAACTGCTGCTCTTTAAGATCGGGGGAGCAATAGAAACGTATATCCAGAACTGGATTCTCTAGCTTGAAATACTCCACTTCGGTGATTAATGAATCGGAAAAACAGCAGTTAGAGAACTGGTTCATATCCGCAACTCGGTTGTAACGAGACAGGAGCAGGCTCTGATTAATAAGGTGATCAAGATCGTCGATACTCGAATGGATGGTTTGCCTGTACTTCTCTTTTAACTCTTCAGGTGTGTCTGTCTCTTCTGCCATTTCTAAAGCAAAACGAAGGCGATACAGAGGCGTTCTCAAATCATGGGCAATCGCATTGGTTAGCTCTCTTTGCCCTGCAATGAGTTTCTGAATATTGTCCGCCATTTTATTAAATGAATCACTTAGCTGCGAGATAACGGACATTTTCGATGCCGTTGCACGTTTAGAAAGCACACCTTGTCCGAACTCATTCGACGTCCTAACTAGCCGCTTTAAATCTCGCCACAATGGGTAGACCCACATCACCATGGCAATTGATATGAACAGAAAGAAGAAGATTACAATTGCAGAAATCAGTTTCATTTCAGTCGCAGTTGAGATGTTGTCTTGTACATGAAGCCAAACATTAGGGGCGACAGGAGCCAGTAAATTTATCTCTCCTAGGTGATTAGTATACGAGATAGTTTCTTGGGATTTGCCAATGAGCGCTTTTGTTGCCTCTGGTGACAATTCACTGTCTGTTTTTAAGCTAATTTGAAAAGGAATATTTGAATTTTGAGTGGCTATTATTTGCGCCCACTCACTCTCTGGATAACGGCGTAAGTCCTTTACGGCCAAATACAGCACCCCTTTTGCTTGATTGAGTACCGCAAGTTCTGTGGATTCATTCAGTGCCAAATAGATCACTTGATCGCTATCGCCTACACGCTGCAATAGGGCCATTGGATCACCATACAAAAATTTGATTTCCCTTCGCTGAAGAGCATCGTAAAGACTAGATTCAGACTTATACTCTTCGATAGGTTGAAGTTTCAGTGGGTAACCAAAGTGAGCCGAATAATTGGCGATCGTCGATTGCCACTGGTTTTTCGGAAGTGCCAGCAATTCTTCACTCAATATTTCAAAATTAGCACTATAGGTCTGTTTATAAAAGTCTTCTGAAAAGGACTCGCTTATACGCTGAATAGGGTTAATAGATGTGGGAATCATAAGAAGAACAATGGGCACAAAGACAGCAAGCCACAAAATCGAAAACGCTTTAATCATGCAACTTCTTCCCCCGAAGCCAAACAAAGCTGGTAACCCACGCCTCGCACGGTTTTTATCAGTTCGGGTTCATTCGGATCATCATGAAGCGAACGACGTAAACGCGATATTCTTCGGTCGATAGAACGGTCAAGCCCATCGTATTCAAACCCTCGGATATGCTGCGCGATATCGTCCCGTGATACGACACTGCCAACATGTCTAGCTAGTAGATAAAGAAGCTCAAACTCAGATGTTGTCAGCTTAATGGGTTGTTGATTAAGGGTGACAGTTCGATGTTGAAGGTTGATGAAAAGCGATCCTAGTTGGAGAAGATCTTGACTGTTTTCTAGCGCGTTTCGCTCTTGACGTCTTAGCAATGCCCTTATCCTTGAAAGCAAAAGACGTGGCTTTACTTTTTTGACAATGTAATCATCCGCACCAAGCTCTAACCCCATCATCTGATCAATATCATCGTCCAACGCGGTTTGCATCAAAATCATGCCAAGGTATTGAGAACGAATTGCTCGGCACACCTCCATACCACTCTGCCCTGGAAGCATCACATCCAAAATAACAAGATCAGGATGTTTTGTTAAGATCGCATCAACCGCAGTAATCCCATCGGAAACTATCTCGATAGTAAACTCGTAATTCTGAAGGAAATCTCGTATTAACTCAGCAAGTTCTATGTCGTCTTCAACAAGGATAATGTTAAAAGAGGCAGATAAATTCATGGGCACAAACGGAATGATGATTCATGAGGGAACTATAACTCAAGCCTATGACTGGCTGTGTGACCATTTGTGACTAAGAAAGAAAAATGTGAGCCTTCTATACAAAAAGAGCGGATGAATTATCTTCATCCGCTCTTTCACTTCTAAGCCTTTTGTAACCGTGAGCGTGTATTGCTCAAAACGAACACCCTCGCAGCGACGTTGTATTATTTGTTTACGTTCACTTGAAACTAAATGGTTAGCGCTGAATATGCCACACCGATGAAGCCCAAACTGGCCAATACTAATACCGCTTTATTCGCCATAACACCGCCGTTTTCAGCGGCTTTACCAAACATACCGAAGACTAATGGGTGTACTAGGAAGGTCATTGCGAAAGTAAAGGTAATCAAGCTCGCTGCTGTTGCGCCAAACATGCCCTCCTGAACCGCCGCAAATAAACCGAAGTGAGACAAACCTGACGCTGCTGACATCGATGCGTGTTCAAGTGACATACCCGCAAGACTGAGCACAGTGAAGCTGCCAAATACCGCTACGATCTGCCAACCCAAAGAGAACTGCATTAAGCCTTTCACTTCGGTAGCTTCACAGCCATTTGAGTTGCGTAAGTTCTTCAGAGAAAGAGCAACAAATGCCGCACCCGCAATAATCAGTGGAATCGTCCATTCAACCATCAGCGCATTACGCTCTGCACTTGCCGCCAAAATGGTAAAGACAAAGATGTGACCCGCAAATGGAATGTTAATCATGATTGGCGCACGAGATGACGCTGTACGACCAAAATCACCCGCAGTACATGCACCGGTTAGGCCAGAGTGAGATAACCCACCCGCCATACCCGGCGCTAGGTTACGTAAATGGTTCGCTTTTCCTAAGAAGATAAGCAGAGCAAGGCCACCAAACATCCAGAAAATCTGACCTGAAAAACCATAAATAATCACATTGCTTAGGCCTGGAATCGCAAACGCTTCAATCATATGCGAACCACCGACAAGGAAACTCCCCGCAAGCACCAGAGGAATACCCGCAAACAGCAGAGCATTCATTGTTGGACCCAATTTCCAATTCGGCATCATCATGCCTAAACCAGAAGAAACGATCATCGCAAAGAAAATCTGAGGAAGGCCAATAAATTGAGCGGCCATCGTTGAAAGCCACAGTGAAGCATTAAGCACCACAATGAGTGCCACCATTTCAACCAAACCTTTACGAAGATATTGCTGTCTGTTCGCGGTTTTCGCTCTGTTATCAATAAAGATAAATGCCACAGCCAAACTGATGTACGACAGGATCAAAAACGATTCACCCAGAGGGAAATTCTCTGCACGGCCAGAAATAAGTACATCGGCCGTTTGAATGCCAATCAGTAATAAAAACGCGCGCACAATAAAGGTTAATTGAGTACTGGTCGTTCCAACAATCACTTCCTTTGTAGACGCAACAAAGTAGCTATCGTCAACGTTAAAATCTTGCTTTGAAAGCAGACGTTTGATCTCTTGGCCACCGACAAAAAATGAAGCAATCAGTGCGATAACTGTGGTTTGGCTCATAAGAACGACAACAGGAAACTCGCCTAGACCAGGGGCAGCCATACCACTTTTAACAAGCAATGCGCCCAGGCCCAAACCAAATACAACAATAACCAATAGAGATGAATACTTTGTACCAGCAACAATGGTGCGAGAAACAAGCACCATTATTGTCAATGCAACCAGTGCAAGGAAATAGTGGTTAACAGCAGATAGAACGGAAATATGTTCCATTAGAACTCCAATATAGAATAAAAGTAAAACGACTCACTTGTGCCAAATGTGCGAACCCTTGCCACTCATCCCTTCAATTGTCAGTGGCACAAAGTGAGTAAACTTTGGTTTGTAAACGGTGATCTATAATCGATGACGTATTACGCGACGATGGCAGTAACAACATCATCAGAAACTGGGCTGACTGCATCGTTGAAAAGAGAACGCAGTGCTTTAAGAACTTCCTGACGAGAAACCACACCAACGTATTTTCCATTTTCAAGCACGGGCAGAATCTGAGGCTTGTTGACTTTGATCGACTTAGCGCGTTCTTCGACTGACAACGTAGTCAATTGAGTGGCATACCCCATAGCGCTTGATGGATATAGCTGTTCTTTATCTAGGGCCAAGTACTCCAAAACATGTGTTAGGCGTTCATCAATATCAATCGTGACAAGATCGGTTTTCATTAAATCCGCAACTTTAACGTCATTTTCAGGAATGTAATCTTGGCACCACATTTCGACCATGACATCGTGCGCAGACAAGAATCCAAGTAGCCCACCGTTTGGGTCACAGACGGGTGCCCCATTAATCCTATTTTTAGACAGTAGATCGATAGCCGAAGATAGTGAGGTGTCTGCACTCAAGCTAGGCGCTTGTGCATTGAAAATGTCTCTTACAGTAAGTAAAGCATTCATAATATTCTCCTAATTAAACCAAGACGTTGTTAGTTAGCCGTTGACATTATTTGCTCAAGTGAGCTGATGAGAAGGATATTACTCAGTGAACGATAATAAGTAAAATTCATTTATATTATGATTATAATCAATTTTATTGATACCAAAGCACTTGTAGCGATTTGAAAGAAGAAAAAGAAAGTCCTTCAAATAATTTGATTCGCTCTATTAAGTACTTGAAATATAAGATTACGAAATTCGTAGAATAGGACGATACGGATCTAAGAAAAATTGATACAATAGCTAACTTGGATTCAAAAATTTGATTAGTTGATTTTTATCACTCCCTGAGTGATGTTTTCCTGCTGTTGGGCAGGTTGAAGGAGCGAGAGTGCGGTATTCGTTAAAACAATTAGCAGTGTTTGATGCAGTGGCAGAGCTAGGCAGTGTAAGCCAAGCAGCAGAAAGGCTTTCTATTACTCAGTCAGCGGCCAGCATGTCTTTAAGCCAACTCGAAAAGTTGTTAGGGCGAGATTTGTTTGTGCGTCAAGGTAAAGATATGCGCCTGAGCCATTGGGGAAACTGGCTTCGCCCCAAAGCGAAACGACTCTTGCAAGATGCCGAGCAAATTGAATTAGGCTTTTTTGACCAGCATCTTTTTAGTGGCAGTATTAACATTGGCGCAAGCCAAACCCCTGCCGAACACCTGGTACCAGAGCTTATCAGTAAAATTGATAATGACTTTCCCGAGATTCGTGTTGGATTAGAAGTCAGAAGTACGCACCGCGTGATTCAAGGGGTACTGAACTACCAATACGATATTGGTATTATCGAAGGCCGTTGCGATGATAATCGCACCCACCAAGAAGAATGGTGCCGAGATCACTTAGTGGTAGTGAGCTCTGCCCACCATCCTTATGCTAAAAACAAACGTGTCAGCCTTTCACAACTTGAACAAGCTAAGTGGGTTCTAAGAGAAGGCGGGGCCGGCACACGTGAAATATTCGAAAGCGCGATGGTCCCTTTAATACCCGATTTAGATGTGTGGCGTGAACACTCTTATGTTCCCGTTATCCGAACCATGGTTGCCAATGGTCAGTATCTTTCGTGCTTACCCTACTTAGACGTTGCGCCAAGCATTGAACGCGGTGAATTAGCCGCTCTCAACGTACCCGAGCTCAAAATGGATCGTGCTATTTCATTTATTTGGCGTGCCGATGTGGGCGACCACCCTCTTCTCGAATGCCTTAAACGAGAAGGGCATAGAATGATCAAAAACAGCAAAACGGTAGAGCGATAACTCGCCTCACCGTTTAGCCGTTACCTTAATGTGCAAGATACTTAAATCTGAACAAGATACTGAAATGTGGGAAAGATATTTGCACACAGAGATCAAATCCAACGTTAACTAATTGGCTAACGTTGGATTTGATATCAACTCAGACCTGCGGCTCCCTTGAACACTGCCTCTAATGATAACCATCATGATATTTGATGGGTCCCTCCACTTCGGCTGCACCAGAGGTATTCATTAGAGTGCATAAATAAAATTGATACGCTCTATCAATCAACCAGTCAGTCAGTCAGTCAGTCAGTCAGTCAGTCAGTCAGCCAATTACACACTCATCGCTGTAAAACCCCAGCTCTAATGCCCACAAGATTTCGTCTCATCGATAAATGAATCATCAACCTGATTTAGCCCGGTACTATGTTCCAACATCAACACAAGAAAAGAGCGATTTACATCGATCTTTTCTTTATTAAAGTCACTCTCAATCTGGCAAGTTTAAGTTGGTAATTTGCAAATTTTGGTCGTTTACACCTTAAATTGCAAAGTTTGTGCATTCAGTTCCTCAGCCGATTGCGCTACTTCATGACTCGCCCCAGCTAACTGCTCAGCACTCGCCGAAGTCTGAAGAGACATTTCACTAATGGTTGTAATACTGTCACTCACCGTATCTGTGACTTTTGCTTGCTCTTCTGCCGCCGTAGACACCTGTTCCATTTGTTCATTGATCTGATTAATCGATGAGAGAATATCGACAAAGTTCTGTTTAGTTTGTTCAGAGAGATCAGCGGTCACCATTACTTGGTTTTCACACCGACTCATATTGATACTTGCGGAATCCGCGGCTTCTTGAACCGACGATATCATCGTCTGTATTTCAGAAGCCGATGCTTGGGTTCTTTGCGCCAAGGTTCTTACCTCGTCAGCAACAACCGCAAAGCCTCTTCCCGCCGCTCCCGCTCGAGCTGCTTCTATAGCGGCATTCAATGCCAGAAGATTCGTTTGACCAGCAATTTCTTGTATCACCACCAGCACATGACCGATTTCATTGCATTTAAGTTGCAATGTTTTCATGTCTTCATTAGTGGCAGATACGTCTTTCACTAAGCTGTTTAATGCCATATTGCCTTGATCTAACGTTTGTTGACCCGTCGTACTTTTATCGTGTGCGTATTTTGATGTTTCTGCGACATCATGAGTGCTTCGAGCAACTTCCTGAATAGACACCGTCATTTGCTCAATAGCCGATGCCACCGATTCGGTTTCACGATGCTGAGTAGTAACCGCATGGGTAGTTTGGGCACTGGCGACCGAGGTTTCTTCAGCCGTTGACGCCAAACCTTGACTTGCCTCTAGAAGGTGAGCAATCAATTGCTTTAAATTGCCAGACATTTCTCTTAGTGACCCATATAAACTGTCTGCGGGTGCTGAATGGTCAAATTGGTGGGTTAAATCCCCATTCGCTACTTTTTGAGCAAGTAGCATCATATCTCGCGGTTCCCCGCCGAGCGGTTTCTTGATGATTTTAGCAAGATAAACAGCGAGTGCTATGGTGATCAGTAACGTCGCGATCATCAAGTAAATAATACTGCTACGAATTTGATAGACTGACGCAAATGCTTCGCTTTGATCCAGCTCTGCCACCAACGCCCAGCGAATACCACCAATATCAAGAGGCGCGTAAGAAGATAGGACTTGGTTTCCATTGTAATCGGTGATGAGATTGGCACCACTGTTTCCTTTTAACGCCTCGATAGTCGCTTCAGTCTTGACTCCGTTTGTCTCGACATTACCAGAAAAAGAGGCCGTGACTGAACGCTCCGTTGGGTTCAAATACGAATCGGAACGCATCAAATAATCGGAACCCACTAAGTAAGACTCACCGCTGTTACCCATTCCCTCACGCAGTTGCATCACGGAGTTAATCGCGTCCAGCGACAATTGTAACGCCACCACCATCACGACTTCTTGGCGTTCATTTAAAATAGGCTTGGCGATAAATGACGCAGGTTCTCCATCTGATGGGGCATAAGGGGCAAAATCAACCAGCCCATATTGCTTACTTTCAATCACATCTCGAACCAATTGACCTAAGTTGCTTGACGCGTAGACACCATGAACAAGGTTGGTTTGATAATCCGCTTCTTTAGTTACGGTATAAAATGCTTCACCATTCGGATCGATCAAAAACAGATCATAGTAACCATAGCTTTCAATGTATTTGCTGTAGAACTCTACCCCGTTATTGTCTTTTGGCACAAAAGCTTCTGTCACGTCTTGCTCTGAAATAATTCCCCACTGATGTGACTCATCAAGAGTAATGGATTGCCAAACCGATAAAACCAAATTTCCATTGTAATCAGTGATAATGCGGGAGCCGGCCTCATTATTGAAGACTCCCTGGGCTGCTTCTGTTTTTACTTTGGTATTGTTCTTAAACGAGGCAGCAACAGAATATCGTTCAGGATCAAGGCGCGAATCTGAGCGCATCAATGCATCGGGGCCAATGAGATACGTTTCACCCGTTTGTCCCATCCCCTGAATCTGTCCGGTAATCGCATTCACTTTATCAATCGGAAACTGAAGAGCAGCATAGCCAATCACGGTGTGCTGTTGATCAGTAATTGGGGTGACAAAAAAACCCGCAGGCGAATTATTGGAATAATGATAGAGAGTAAAATCGCCGAAATGCACTTGATCGTGCTGATTTGATTGCTGCGCGCGACGGAATGCTTTCTCTAAACCGGAGCCAACGATATTCTCCGACTGTATGTTTTTTCCTAGGTCATTTTCACGCGTGGATGTATAGACAATGTTTCCATCGGTATTAATTAAAAAGGCGTCATACCAACCAAATTTCTGCTGAAATCGGTCGATTTCTTCACCATAGTTATCTGCGATACCTGACCATTGGCGACCACTCACTTTTCCACCTTGCGTTTGAAAAGCTCGGTCAAATTCCGACATCACCATTTTCGTTGTGTACGAATCTGCGAAGAGACGTAACCCTAATTTCAGCTGAGTAATGTATTCCTCGACTTGTTGGGCTTGACCTTGATTGAGCGCTTCTAGTTTACGAAAGCCTTCGAGCTTGAGCGTTGTGGCAACATCCACAAGTACATCCATGTCCCCTTCTCTCTCGGCAAAAAATGCACTGATTTGTGCAGACTTGATGCTTCTCACCGTATCGAGTTGGTTGTATGAACGTTCGGATAATGCTGCTTGGCTCAACAAGACCGCGTTCAATCCTAACAACAACGCAGGTACAACACCGATAAACACTAGGGCCCCTATTATTAAGCGCGAGAGCTTAATACGACCTAACCACTGACTCATAACTGTCCTTATTCATTTTTTAGTATTAAGGAAAGTGGTACCGACCGCCGCTGACTTATATGCTTGGCATTGCGCTCACCGTTTGGTATTGAATCAGCCTGCAAATGAAAATATCAGTTCTAGAAGGGATACCACCTAAAAACAAGTGGTCAGAGGACTATAATACCTACCGCTTATCAAGCACCAGAAAGCATTTGTAACACATTGAAATGAAAGAGATTGTAAAGATTAATTTACGATGAGACAGTAACAGAACCCATGATGGATAATTATTCACATTCATGGGTTATAAGCTTACTTGATGCAGCGGAAGAACTTTATGCAGTCGTAGAGCTTCCCCCTCTAATATCCATTAAGCAATGAATGACCTAGTTCTAGGTGACAATTGGGTAGGTTTCTACTGACTGTTTGTCAATGAAGGTAATGGTTTGTGGTGGGATGCTTTTCCACAAACGCTCCTTATCGAGCGGTTCTGACGCTAAAATGATGGCGTCTGTTGATTGAGAAATAAACACAGTCGGCGGCTTATTGTCGGAACTGTAACGAATGACCCAAAAGGCGTGACCGTCGGACACGCAAATAGACGCTTTGAAAGGCTCAGAGATGCGGTGCTCTTTAAGCGTGTTAGAAATCAGTTGCATTGTTTTCTGAAGTGCCGAAATTGGGTCAGTTTCAAGGCCATTGGCCAATGCAAGAAGAAATATCAACTCACTGTCAGTCGACCCTTTTTTCTTGAGATACCACTCTTTATCTAGCTGGCGCTCTAATTCAAATTTCACACTGTTAAAGTCTCCGATCTGACCGTTGTGCATAAACATCCAATTATCAATAATGAAGGGATGGCAATTGGCCCGCGAGACTTGTGCTCCCGTCGAAGAACGGATATGCGCCATAAAACGATGAGAACGAATATGATGAGCAAGTGAACGTAAATTTTCATCACTCCAAGCTGGCAAGACTTCATGAAACTGACCGGGAGAACGCCTTTCGTTATACCACCCAATACCAAACCCATCGGCATTGACTCGAGTAACGGCTTTTTGAGCGTCCATAGATTGATTGATCAGCGAATGAACAGGTTCATAAACCAACTCATCGATATATCTGGGAACGCCTTGATAGGCTAACCATCGGCACATTCTGTGATCCTAATTAAAAGCAGACGTTATAAAACTAATTGAAACGGCTAAGAACCACAATAAAAACGTGTCGACATGGCGCATCCATCGTCACTTTCTCATCGACTATGGAGTAACGTGATAGTGCATAGGGTAGCGAGTGTGTATATAACGAGTGAATACGCTAAGAATGAAACAGGTATTGAGAAGAGAAAATCCAACGCACTTATCTGCTTGCGTCATTCACTATCAAGATCGACGGTCATTACCGCATTCTTGCCATTTTTCTTTATTTGGTACATGGCTTGATCGGCGGCTTGGTAAACACCATCAAAGCGATGCTTCCCTTTCTGAAAGAAACAAATGCCAATACTCATTCCAATGTTTACGTTAGCTAGGGTCTGATTGAGCGTAGGGATAAAAGATGACAACAGTTGGTCACACAGTGCTGTCAACTTGTTGCGGGAGGCGTAAGAGCACAATATAACGAACTCATCACCCCCTATTCGTCCGACTTGAGCGTCGTTAGGGGCCAGTTCATTTAATTCTTTTGCGATATTAGTGAGTAACGTATCACCAGCATGATGGCCGAAAGCATCGTTAACCGCTTTAAAGTTATCAATATCAAAAAATAACATGGCTGATTCTAGAGCAAGATCGGGGGTCTCCCGACGATAAAAGTGCTCAACGATAGCACTTCGATTCAAAAGCCCCGTCAGCGGATCGGTGGAGGCCAATTTAGCCAACTCCTGTTCATAACGCTTCTCTTTCGTCAGATCGATGTGTGTCCCCATCATGCGAAGTGGGTCGCCATTAGAGTCATACTCGACAATACGGCCCCTATCGTAGACCCAGCTATCACTTCCGTCTTTATGAATCATACGGTGAACCACTTCATAAAGGTCAGTTTTTCCCTTTATATGATCATCAAACGCACCAACGGCAAGGTCATAATCATCAGGGTGTAGATTACTTTTCCATGTGTCTACCGTTGCGGTCAGTTCGTGAGGTTGATAGCCGAGCATTTTGCCCCATTGCATGTTGAAAATGGTTAAAGTGCCCGAGGGAATATGCTGCTCCCACAAACAAAGCCCATTGCTATCGAGAGCAGCATTCAACTTTTCTTGAAGACGAGCATTATCACGCTTGAGCGCTTCGTTCTCCTTTTCAAGGCGTACCACTTTATTTAAATGCTCTTCCATTTTATCCACAAACCAAATGTATCCACAAACCAAACCAGGCTTTAGAGTGAATATACAAAAATGGTGACACTATTTCTATGATGAGCCTTAGATAGTGATACTTTAATTGATGGTTTACCTGATTCTCGCCAAATACTGGTTTTAACCGCAGCTCTGATGCCTAAATCACCGCTTATCAATTATGCTGCACTCAAAGCCTTACTGGTTCGGTTGATGTTACATAGTGCATCGTGAACTATACTCAACGCTTGTTTATACTGGGCTTCTTCGACAATATACTGGACACTGACATTACGTATAGGGGCATGCAAGGCTATAGGAGCGATACCTTCGTTGATCAGCGCTTGTGTCCCTATCGCTAATGTCTCGTGAGTATTTAAACTCGATCCTATCGCGGATACCACAGCGACGGTTTGGCCTTTGATTTGGGCTTCAGGGTACGATAATTTCACTCTTTTTTGTACTTGATTAATGCTGTCTGTATTTCCGTTTAAGTAATAAGTTAACGAGTTTGCGTCCATCTCTTTACTGATTAACCCCACCTCTGTGTCCGCGATGATCTTCATCACCTCTAGGCTTACCGAATCCAACTGACACGCCTTGTCTTGGTCGAACAAATGCACCGCGTGCACCTTATCTTTGCCTGCGACGATCTCAACGCTATCGTCTTCTGATTGGAACGCTTCAGAAATCATTGTTCCTTTATGTTCAGGCTCAAACGTGTTCTTAATTTGCAGCCGTATACCACTTTTACGCAACCCCTCGGCCGCATTAGGGTGAATGGCTTCCATGCCAAGGCTCGATAACTGATCTGCGACATCAAAGTTTGTCTCCCCAATGGGTTGAACCTTATGTGCGCCGACCAATCGAGGATCAGCGGTACTCAGGTGATACTCTTTGTGAATGATCGCTAAATCAGCTTTGGTGACACAAGCCAATCGACTGAATGTCATTTCACTGTAACCGCGATCGTAGTTCGACATAACGCCTTCTTGTGATGCGGCATACCCGGTGACAATCGGAAGTTCATGACTGACATCTATCGATTCAAATGCTGTCTGGATACAGTCATCGAGCGTTTCGGGCATCTCTTGAGCATCCCACATCGACAAATCAACAAATTTTGCATTAATTCCCATGCCTTTGAGCTTCGTAGCCGTATTGTACGCACTGTGAACTTCACCAATCGAAGCTAAGAACTCACGAATTTGAGGTAAGTATTGAGCGAGGTCGAACTGCCCATACTGACAAACGTCGAGAAGATTGCTAATGCAAGACTTTGCCTCCGCAATTCTTGAGCGAATGAAATTATCAGCAGGGATTCTTTCCATCGGGTCTGCAAACATATGTTCGTTGGTCAGAAGCATTCGACGCTCAACCGTCTCCAACTCCTCTCTCCATCGGTCATCCGAGTTGGCGATCAGTTGATACACGCCTGGATGCTGAGTTCTCTTGCATTCCAGTAATGCATCGGTAAAACCACCGTATGCAGACACTACAAATGCTCTGTCATACATGTGGCGATTGTAAGTGGGGCGAAGAAGAATGTTGTCCAATACGGTGTCGAAATCGGACATCGATGTACCGCCTATTTTTTCTACGGTATAAGTCATAGTAAGCCTATTTTTTTTTGAATTAGATTATGGGTTGAATGAGATAATGGGTTGAGTGAGATTGTGGGCTGAACCACTTGAGTTCACGTATCGTGGTAGCGATCAGTCAATCAATGGGTAAACCCCGTCCTTGTCATGTGTTTCCTGCCCTGTAATGGGTGGATTAAATACACATGCCATTACCATCTCTTTCTTATCGTAGGCTCTTAAATAATGTTCATCGTGTTGATCTAATATGTACAAGGTTCCTGGTTTAATGGGGTAGGTTTGCCCACCAACCACCTCGATTTCACCTTCACCGCTTAAGCAATACACCGATTCAAGATGATTTTTGTAGTGGATATGAGTTTCAGTCCCTTCATAAATGGTCGTAATATGAAAAGAAAAACCCATATTGTCGTCTTTGAGTAACATTCGGACGCTTTCCCAGGTATCACTGCTAACGCGACGCTCGCTGTCTCGGCATTGGTCGAGTGTTCTAACTATCATGTCTTTCTCCTTATTTATGATGCGCGTTGGTACTGATCAGAAATCACCGCATCGACAGCGGATTCAAATAGATTCAAGCCATATTCCAGCTCTTCTTGGGTGATCGTTAGTGGACTAAAGAACTTAATCACTTCATCCCGAGGGCCAGCGGTCTCAATAACCAGTCCTTTATCAAAACAGGACTGACCGATTTCCGAAGCCAATTCGCCAGATTTGGTTTCGATACCCTGCATCATGCCTTTGCCTTTTTTACGGACAAATTGATTCGGGTAACGAGCCAGCACTTTCTCAATCGTGTTTGAAACCAAGATCGCGCATTGTTTAATGTGAGTAGAAAACTGTTCATCTATCCAATATGTTTCTATCGCTTTCGTTGCCGTGACAAAAGCATGGTTGTTACCTCTGAAGGTGCCGTTATGTTCGCCTGGCTTCCAGATATCTAACTCCGGCTTGAGCAGTACAATGGCCATAGGCAATCCATAACCGGAGATTGATTTCGATAAAGTCACGATGTCAGGCTTGATTCCAGCCGATTCAAAGCTAAAAAATGAACCCGTCCGACCACATCCTGCTTGAATATCGTCAACAATGAGCAAGACTTGGTTGTCTTTACATATCTGTGCAAGTTGACGTAGCCACTGATCTGAAGCAGCATTTAATCCTCCCTCACCTTGAACGGTCTCCACTAAAACCGCCGCAGGTTTATCCAAACCAGAAGAGTTATCTTCTAACATCACTTCAAATAACTTAAGCCCATCAACTCCCGCATACCCTTCAAATGGAAGTCGTGTTACATCAGACAATGGAGCACCAGATCCATTACGGTGATGCTGATTACCGGTTGCCGCCAATGCACCACTCGTACAACCGTGAAAGCCGTTAGTGAATGCCACTACATTGCTTCGCCCTGTTACGTTACGCGCCAACTTTAAGGCCGCTTCAACCGCGTTAGTCCCCGTCGGGCCCGTAAACTGGACTTTGTACGTGAGATTACGAGGCTCGAGGATGTGAGTTTGCAATGCATCTAAAAAGTCAGCTTTCGCGTTAGAGTGCATATCTAAACCGTGTGTTATGCCATCCTTTTCAATGTACTCAAGCAGTTCAAGCTTAAACACTGGGTTGTTGTGTCCATAATTTAAAGAACCTGCGCCAGCGAGAAAATCTAAGTATTTATCGCCAGATTCTGTTTCTAACCAACATCCTTTTGCTTTGTTGAAAACAACAGGAAAATGGTTTGAATATGATCGAACGTTTGATTCTTGTTTTTTAAAAATATCCATCATAATTTGTCTTTTTATTTCCTTTTTTATTGATTTTTCTTAAGAGAAATTCGGTATAAATACTCGGTATCATGCTGACCATCAAAGTGCATATCTTGATCAAGAAACACAGACACCACGCTTTTTTCTCCATGCTCTTTTTCTACTCCGTTAAACAATGCCCAAGACGCTTTGTTATTTTTGGTAATGGTTGTTTCTATCGCCTTTAACCTTCTCAAGTTTTGACGTTCCAGCAGCTTGTTGAGCATTTTTTTTGCTATTCCTTGCCCCCTAAAACCCTTATCGACAACGACCTGCCAAATAAACAGAGTGTTTGCATCGTTAGGTTTTAAATAAGCCGATATAAACCCAGCCAATTCGCCACGATAGCAAACGGCCAACGATGTCTCTCTGAAGTGCGTTGCTTGAAGAAAGTTACAGTAAGCCGAGTTGTCATCGAGGGGTTCTGCAGACTCGATTAACTTATTTACAGCAAGGCCATCCTTAGCGACAGGGGCTCGAAAAGACCAGTTTCTCGATTGAGCGTCATTTTCATTTTCGATCATAAAAAACGTCTCGAACATGTTCATAGATCTCATTTCAACCTCTAAATTTACTTTGAACTCTAATTAATTTCCTTTTTATTATCTGACACCCCACCCCTTTAAAATCAAAAGAGATCTAGATAAGCGTGACACAGATCACACTTAATTCCCCTGCCATATTAATTAGATGTCTAACCAATTTTGAAATGTTACGATCGAGAAAACTAAAACTCTTCCCGCTTCGCATCTACAGTTAGCTTTAGATCAAATAGTTTTAGACCCAAAAAATAATAAGAATAATTTGGAGTACAAATATGAAAATCTTGATCATCGTTTTTATGGTCGCCTGCTTATTCCCCTTCACCAGCTTCGCTCAACAAAAGGCCTATTCTGATTCCGAGTTACTGGACAGACCCTTGATGGAGCGTTACATCCTCGACGAGCTTAAAACGCTACGCCAAGACCAACAGAGTTTGGAAAAGAGAATGATCGTCCAAATCACCGATCGTGAACTTGCCGTCGCCGATAAATCACTGAATTACGCAAACATAACGGTAACTTATTTTTTCTATATCATTGCGGGTGTCGCGTCTCTTATTGCATTAGTCGGGTGGCAATCACTGCGCGAGTTTAAGAGCAGCACAAAAGAAATGGCTGATCAGCGACTGGACTCAATAGCCAGTGAATATGAAAAGAAATTCAGCGCTCTTGAACGTGATTTAAAGCGGAAAACACGGATCATCAGTGAAAATAACAAAGAAATTGAAAGAATTAGCGAAATACACAACCTGTGGCTAAGAGCGCAAAGTATGCCAACACCAGAACAGCGAATAGACGTTTATGATGAAATTCTTACACTGCGCCCCGGCGATTTAGAAGCGCTCACCTACAAAGCCGATGCAGCAATGGAGATAAAGGAATACCACTGGGCATTAAGTTTGTGTAACCGAGTTCTGGATTTAGACATCACCAACGGCCCAGCCTTATACCAAAGAGCGTGCGCTTACTCGAGATTAGGTATTGAAGATCAAGCCATCGAAGACTTAGAACTGGCTATTGAAGCTAGCCCGTCCATCAGAGATCTCATCAATACCGAACCCGATTTGGAAGGGTTGCACGGGAACCCTAGGTTTGAAGCTCTAATCACCGCTGGAACGCACGAAGGGTAATTCGTATGCTCGAAAAAAAGTGTGATAATCTTACGGCAACTCAACCACGAGATAACAACTACAATGAAAATTTTCAGTAACTTCGAAAGCGGCAACATTCACGTCGTTTCAGCAGAATCTCCACAAAACATTCAACTCACAATTCCTGCCGATAACCAGACAGATATTTCACAATGGTTTCACTTCCGTTTAGAAAGTGATGCACAGCAGGCGCACCACTTTACCATCAGCGGGCTGGCAACATCGGCGTACCCAGAGGGTTGGGTTGATTACGATGTGGTCGCTTCTTATGATCGCGAAGAATGGTTCCGTATTCCGGCCACCTTTGACGGTAATGCATTGGCGTTCAATATCATTCCTGAACATGAGTCCATGTACTTTGCGTATTTTGCACCCTACTCGTACGACCGCCACCAAGACCTGTTACACAGCACCCAAACGCACCCTGCATGTAAGCTAGAAACACTTGGACACACACTAGACAATAATGACATCAGCCTACTAACGATCGGCGACCCCAGCCCTGAAAAGAAAAATATTTGGGTTATTGGTCGTCAACACCCGGGCGAAACCATGGCCGAATGGCTTATCGAAGGCTTATTGCTTCGTTTACTCGATGAAACAGACACCGTTGGTCGTTCACTGCTCGACAAAGTAGTGATTCGTGTGGTTCCAAACATGAATCCAGACGGCAGCATTCGCGGACACCTTCGCACCAATGGCATTGGCGTGAATCTCAACCGTGAATGGCAAACACCATCAATGGAGCGCAGCCCTGAAGTGTACCTGGTTCGAGAACGCATGCTTGAAACAGGGGTGGATATGTTCTTAGATATCCATGGTGATGAGGCCATCCCATACAACTTTGTTGCAGGCAGTGAAGGTATCCCTTCTTACGATTCACGTATTGCCCATTTAGAGAACCACTTCAAGCAAGCTCTGTTAACCATTACACCTGAGTTCCAAGATGACATTGGGTACGACAAAGATGAACCGGGCAAAGCAAACTTAACCGTCGGCTCTAACTGGGTTGGAGAGCAGTTTAACTGCTTGTCTTACACCGTAGAAATGCCGTTCAAAGATCACATCAGTCATGCTGATGAGCTTTACGGTTGGTCTCCTGAACGTAGTATTAAATTTGGCCAAGACATGCTCGCGGCTGTATCGGCTACCGTTGGCGAGCTGTAAACTTTTTCATTCAGCATTAACTAAAAATTACAGAGTGTTTCCTTCACGTTCATCGAGGTTCACTCTAACCAAGACGCCTAGTGTCCCTGACTCTGGGCGTTTTTATTTGCTTACTTTTATGTGGTTCACTGCCTATTTACAGGGCCCGCTAGCCATGTAATATTCCAACGTTAGAATGTTTTTCTCGAACAGATTTATCACTCTCGGTTTCGTCTTAGTAAAAGGGTTTGTCTCAATGTTTTCTTCATTGCACGTGCGTTTGACCGCCATTAATAACAACAAATACTTCCAAGCCATTACTGTTCTGGTCATCATCCTTGCTGCGCTCACCATCGGTGCCAATACGTTTGAGCTTCCTGAAAGTTTCAACGTGGCGATTTACTGGCTGGATAAGTTCATCTTGCTATTTTTTCTCGTTGAGCTTGTCATCAACTTCTTCTCTTACAAAAATAAATGGGATTTTTTTAAAAGTGGGTGGAACTGGTTCGACGCCATTATTGTTATTGGTAGCCTGATACCGACCGCTGGGCAAGGTATTCTCATTGCGCGACTATTGCGTGTATTTCGCGTGCTTCGACTGGTGTCAGCGATACCTCAGCTCAAGATTCTAATAAATGCCCTATTTAAAGCGATTCCAAAGATGGGCTATATCGCCGTGTTGATGTTCATCATCTTCTACATCTACGCGGTGATTGGCAGCTTAGTTTTTTCTGACATCAACGAGGTGTTATGGGGAGACGTTTCAATTTCAATGTTGACGTTATTCCGTGTCGCCACGTTTGAAGACTGGACAGACGTCATGTATGAAACCATGGCTGTCTACTCGATGAGCTGGTTTTACTATCTCACTTTTATTTTTCTGACTGCCTTTGTCTTTCTCAATATGATGATCGGTGTGGTGATCGAAACCATGACCGCTGAGCATGCTATAGCCGAGCAAGACAAAGACTCGGATATGCCCTTGCTGACTCCGGACCATGAACCAAGACAAATATTCGCGACACACCAGCAAGTCGAATCATTGCAAAAAGAGCTTTCTGAGATCAAGGCATTGCTAAAACAAAGGCATTGACGACACTCTACCAGGGGTTATCTCTAAAGTGAGCCTGAAAATAATCAATAAGCGCTCTAACGGTGGGAGACAGATGTTTTCTCGAAGAGTAGAGCGCATAAATAGTGAGATCGGCTGGTTTCCATTCAGAAAGAACCGGAAGTAATGTGCCATCTTGAATATATTTGTTCGCGAGATAGGTAGGCTGGACAGCAATCCCACCTCCTATCAAGCAAGCATGAAGTAAAGTATTCGCTTCATTGGCGGTCAGCTTGCACGCCACATCCACTGACTCTTGCTGCTCACCGTTGCTTAAATGCCATATGTGCCGTTGAAAGTTTCTATGCCCCAGACACTGATGCCCCATGAGGTCTTTCGGCTTTAATATTTCCTCTCTACTTGCTAAATAAGTCGGCGACGCAACCAACACCGACTCACAAACGGCAATAGGTTTCCCAATTAAAGAAGGATCAGGATTAGAAGCCATCCGAATAGCGAGATCGATTTGCCTTTCAGCGAGATCCGCGACCGAGTCTTGTAAATCTATATCGATATGCACTTTAGGGTGCATAGACATAAAATGCTGAAGCGCAGGCACAAGCTGAGAAAACCCAAATGACGTACTTGTGGCGATCCGAACCATGCCAGATAACTCTTCAGTAGTATCACTCAATACACTCAAACTCTCCGCCTGCTCCAGCCAGGCCTCAACCTCATTGAGGCAACGCTCTCCGGCACTTGTCAGTGTTACTTTACGGGTAGTCCGATGCAATAAGCGGCTATTCAACCACTTTTCCATCGCTTCAATATAGCGAGTGACCATTGGACGAGACATATCAAGCCTTTCGGCCGTCGCGGTAAAACTGCCCGATTGAGCGACATCTACAAACACTTTTGCTGCAGTGAGTCTGTCCATTTATTTGATCGAATTAAGAAACAATACTGTTCAATTTGGTGTGTTTTTCAGATCAAGTCAATGTTTTATGATGACGTCCGTTGAAACCAATAAACCATTTGTTCCAAAAACGCTTTTATTCCAACACACCAATCAATGGAAATCATAATGAAAAAGATCACTTTCTTAGCCGCTTCTATCCTACTTACTGGCGGTGCTTTTGCTACCGAACAAACACCCCTCACATTTGATGTTTATAACGCTGATGGAAACAGCTTCCACGTCAATTCAACACTGATTGAAGGAGAAAACGAAGTCATGCTGATCGACACGGGATTTACTAAGGCAGATGCGCTTCGTATTGCCGCTAAAGTGTTGGACACAGGCAAAGAGCTAAAAACAATTTTTATTAGCCAAGCCGACCCAGATTACTACTTTGGCGCTGAAACTCTTCACTCGCTATTTCCAGACGCACAAATTATTACGACCCCTGCCGTAAAAACAGTGATTGAGAAAAAATTGCCTACAAAGCTGAAAGTATGGTCACCACGTATGGGGAGTAATGCACCTGTAGAGCCTTATGTCCCTCATGCTATAACCGAGAATTTCCTTACTTTAGAAGGACACAAAATAGAAATCATGGGGACAAACGGAGTGCTAGCTCATCGCCCCTATTTGTGGGTACCTTCGAGTAAAGCGCTACTGGGCAACGTAGCGGTATATGGCAATCTGCACCTTTGGACCGCAGATTCGCAAACGGAACAAAGCCAGCGAGCATGGAGTGAGCAGCTTAAAGAGATGCAAGAACTTCAGCCTGAGTTAGTTATCCCTGGACATATGAAATCGGGTACAGCTTTAAACGCAGAAACAATCCGTTATTCTCAGCAGTACCTTAAAGACTTCAGCCAAGCAAAAGCGACCAGTGAAAACAGTGAACAGTTAATAGAAGCGTTATCTCAACAATATGGTGATGCTGAATCTATGAATTTAATGATTGGCGCTAAAGTTCACATGGGAGAGATGACATGGTAACCATTCATTACTTTTATGACCCAATGTGCGGTTGGTGTTATGGCGCAACCACTCTCATTGAAACAATCACCAAAAGTCAGAAGTTCATGTTGAAATTACACCCAGGTGGAATGGTGCCCAACCGCGCAATTGAACCTAATTTCCGTAAGCATATTTTGAAAAGTGACCTATCAATCAGTGAGCAAACAGGCGCAAAATTTGGGCAACCTTATCGGGAACGCGTAACCAGCCCTAATGAGTTTGTTTTGGATTCTTACCTTTCCATTCGAGCGATTCTTGTCGCTGAATCTTTGGGAATGGACCCGTTTCTAATGCTAAAAGCGATACAAAAAGCGCATTATGTCGATGGAAAACAGGTCAATAAGCGAGCGACATTAGAGGAGATAGCCACCCAATTAGGGCTAGACCGAAAATTATGGTCTGAAAGAATGCTCGCAGGGGGAAATTGGGAAGTAAACGCAGTCGAAAACACTCACCAGCTGATGGCTCGCTTACAGGTACAAGGTTACCCGACACTGTTTCTCGAAGAAAATGACCAGTTTACTCGGTTGCCGCATTCAAAATATTACGGTCAAGGTCAGAAATGGCAAGCGTTCTTGGAAGACTTAGCCTAGGGCGTGTTGATCTTTCGCGGATAAATTTTATTCGCGATAAAATCGTTTTAGACGCGACGAAAAGTATGACGCCTAGTTATCCTAGGCATAATGCTTCTAAACCAAATACTTATCTGAAAAAGCAAAAACGGCTAATCAGGTCACTGACCTCTAGCCGTTTTTTCTGGGGGTGGTGTTTAGGAAACAAAAACTAGATCAATTTGTTTCGAATGTGTATGACCACGGCTTCTGCAATAATGACCACCACAAAAATACTCACCAGCACCATCGATACTTTCTGCCATTCAAACAAGTTTTGTGCGTCATTAAGCACCACACCAATACCACCAGCGCCAACCAACCCTAATACGGCAGACTCTCGGACATTGATGTCCCAACGGAACAACACAATAGAGTAAAAAGCAGGCATAACTTGAGGCCAATACCCTTTCAATATGACACTCATCCACGAGGCGCCAGTAGCACGGAGCGCTTCAATTGGGCCCATATTGACTTCGGCAAGTGCTTCCCCTAACAGCTTCCCTACAAACCCTATACTACGAATGGCAATCGCCATCACACCAGCAAGAACACCAGGGCCAAACAATGCGATAAACAACAAAGCCCAAACCAGTGAATTGACCGAACGGGAAGCCACAAGGAAAAACTGAGCGACCCAATTTAGCACTTTATTTTGTGTAATGTTTGGCGCATTAAGTAATGCCAAAGGAATCGCAAATATCAGGGTAAACAGCGTCCCCAATGTGGCAATATTGAGCGTCTCAATCATCGCAGCGTGAATCGATTCAGGATAAAAAGCATAGTCCAATGGAACCATTCTCTGAAACATGTCAGCAAACTGCGCAGGCGCGTCATACAAGAACTCAGGAATCACTTCCACGGTCTGCCACGACCACACAATCGCACAGACTAAGCTTAAGTAAATAGCAAATCGGGCAATACGCTCATTTGGCGTGAAGCGTTGCCACTCTTTATCGATAGAGGCGGTTGTCATTAAAACACTCTCCTAACAATATTAGAAAGAAACTCACCGACTAAAATCAATGCGATGATAGTGATCAAAATAGCGGCCACAAAATCGTAGTCAAAACGTTGGAAAGCAGAGAACAGCGTCCCTCCCAACCCTCCGGCTCCGACAATACCGACCATCGTTGAGTTACGTAAATTGGAATCTAACTGGTAACTTGCAAAGCCAATAAAGCGTGAAAATACTTGAGGCATAACCGCATACAAAATGACACTGGCGAAGCTCGCACCCGTCGCTCTAATCGCCTCTACTGGCTTAAACGAAATCTCTTCAATGGACTCCGCAAACAGCTTGGCAATAAAGCCAATCGACGCAAACACTAAGGTAAGAATGCCCGCTAAAGCACCAAAACCCACCGCTTTAACAAACAAGATTGCGATGATCACCGGATGGAAAGAACGGCATAAAGCAATAAAGCCACGCACAGGCGTTGAAACGAGAGAAGGCATCATATTTCGAGCCGCGAGTAACCCCAAAAACAGTGAAATGAGGATCCCAAAGAAGCTCGAAATAATAGCGATTTGCAGACTTTCAGCGAGACCGCTCAGTAATAAACTCGAACGAGAGAAATCAGGTGGAAACATACGCGATAAAAGTCGTTCACTTTCACCAAAACCTATGATCAAACGGTCAACGGTTAAACCAAGCATCGATACGCTATAAAATAGGTAGCCTACAACCGCCGCGATAATGGCACGATTAAGCCAAGACACCTTGAACGGATTTTTACGATCAATAGAAGTGCCGTTTGAGGAAGGCCCGCTTGTCAAAGGACTTGGGGTTAATTCAGCCATGACTCGCCCCCGTAAATGATCTTCAGATCGTCTTCTGAAATACCCTCAGGGCTACCATCGTAATGAACCTTGCCATTACACATACCGATGATGCGCTTTGCGTAACGTTTTGCCAAATTCACATCATGGATGTTCACCAACACTGGAATGTTTTTCTTCTCTGCGAACGTCTCCATTAGCTCCATAATCTCAACCGCAGTTTTAGGATCAAGTGACGATGTCGGTTCATCGGCCAACAGAATATAAGGGTCTTGCATGACGGCACGCGCGATACCAACACGTTGTCTCTGACCGCCCGACAAGCTGTCGGCACGTTGGTTAGCAAAGTCTTGTAAGCCAACAAATTCAAGCAATTCAAAGGCTTTTTCGAGGTCTTTTCCCGAGTAATTACGACGCCATGCATTCCATGCCGTCATGTAGCCTAAGCGCCCGCTTAACACGTTTTCAAGTACCGTTAGGCGCTCTACTAAGTTGTACTCCTGGAACACCATTCCGATATGACGACGCTCCTTGCGAAGCGCTTGTCCTTTAAGTTGCGTGAGATCCGTACCATCAAATATGATTTCACCTTGGCTAGGATCATTAAGGCGATTGATACAACGTAAAAGCGTACTTTTCCCCGTTCCTGAAGGCCCAATAATCGCAATAATTCCTGGTTCTTTAACATCAATGTTGATGCCTTTAAGGATTGGCTTTCCTGCCACATATTCATGATAAAGATTGTTGATCTTTATTCCGTCACAGCTTACTTCGGCCATACTGCATTTCCTTGTACAAATATTAAGATGAACTATGCCCTACCGGTTAGGGCATAGATTTTTAGAGTGTTGGATTAGGTCGAGACGAGAACTACTGGCTATTTGCTTGTTTTGCTAACTCTGCCGCTTTTTTCTTGGCACGTTTAGCCGCATCTTTTTCAGCCAGCTTTTTCAATCCTGCTTTGGTATAAGCCGTACCCGTTGCATGAGCGATATCGCGAATCACACCCCATTCTTCTTGGTAAGAAATCGGTGAGAAGCGATCCGCACCTTTGAATGATGCTCTCATTTCAGGTGTGAAACGGTAGCTAAAGAAAGCTTCGTTAATTTTGTCTACCAATTCTGGTTTTAGGTTATGAGCGTAACCAAATGCCGAGGTAGGGAATCGTGGGCTGCGGTAGATGATCTTCAGTTCAGAGTCGTCGACACGACCTGCGGTTACCATACGATCGTACACATCAGATGCCACTGGTGCTGCATCATAGTCTCCATTGAAGACACCCAAAATTGATTGGTCGTGTTTACCAGAGTAAAGCACTTTGTAGTCTTCATCGGGTACTAGCCCTTCAGCAGGAAAGAGCGCGCGTGGTGCAAGGTTGCCAGAGTTGGAAGAGGCAGATGTGTGTGCAACCTTTTTACCTTTGAGATCAGCCATCGTATCGATGCCACTGTCTTTGCGTACAATAGTGATGAGGTTATAGCCTTGGAAACCCGACTCGTCACCTTTCACTGCAATAGGTACGTAACCCGCTAGGTTCACAGCATAACCCGTTGGACCTGTCGAGAAACCCGCAACGTGAAGACGACCAGAACGCATTGCTTCTACTTGTGCAGAATTAGAGTGAACAGTGTAATAAATCACTCGCTTGCCAGTAATCTTACTTAGGTGAGCTTGGAAATCTGCAAACGCGTCTTTGTACAATGCAGGGTCTTCAACTGGCGTGTAAGTAAACACCAGCGTACTTGGATCGTTCCACTCATCTGGATTCTTAGGTGAATCAGCCACAAGATCTTGGTTTTCGTCACAGTATCGATCGTCTAACACACCACGGCTAGAGCAGTCGCTTGCCATAGCCAATGAAGGAAGTAGTAATGAGCTAGCGATTAACAGTCCTTTAACACTGATTTTCATATTTAAACCTTATTTTTACTTATTGTTGAAAGTCACCATCGTTATTGCAGAGTTTGTGCCATATTTTTATTCCTTTATTTTCAACAATTTAACTAATGACAAAGAATATCAAAGAAACTTTGTGTCATTGCTGTCCAATTAAATGACCTTCATTTGGGTCATTATTGTCCTTAAAAGCCAGTCCTTAAAAACAAGTCCTTAAAAATAAGTCCTTAAAAATACAAGCTACATAGATTCAAGCTCCTTAAGTTCAAAGGCAAAAAAAGAGCCCGAAGGCTCTTTGGTTCACTGCTTTTTCTTTTTCTAAAAAATTTGTTTACTCGGCCACGAACTGAAATGCCTCTAAATAGCGACGGGCCTAATACATCCCCTAAGCCTCACTGTCCATGCAGTTAGCGTAGTAAGTTACGGTTGCTGGCCAATCACTGAACACCCCTAACACACCAACATCTTGTGCCAATACATCGAGCATTTTCATCATGTCGCCATCATTGTTAATCCCTTGCTTAACACTTTGGTAATACCAACCACCACCTTGTGCAAGCGAGCCTGAACGCTCTAGAGTCCATGCAATGATATCCAGATCAGCACCCTTCGCTAGCTTCGCGTAGTTAGATGCCACCAATTCATTGTTCTCATCGAGATCGACCAAAGCAAATAGAGGTGGTGCGATGATTTTCACACCCGCATCGTGCAGCTCTTTCATATTCTCTACAGAGGCAACAAAGTCAGCTTGCTCATAAACACGATCATCCAGATAAACGGCTTGTTTACCGAATTTAGGGTTTTCGTTGATCCAGTACTTCACATCGTCAAGGTTGAATGATTGCAAGTAAGTATCAGAAGGCTCAAAACCTGCGTCTTTCAGTTCATCCACCAGCTTTTGTGCATACATCTCTTGAGTAAACCCGTTGAAAGGCATTTCAACATCCGCCGATTTAAGCTCAGGCGTCACTTTCACACCATACTCTTTAAATAACGCCGCACTTTCTGCATGAGTCATTAATGTACCGCTTTGACTGTAAAGGTCAGTTCTCCAGCCGGGAGTTCCATTCATGTACTCTTCAACCGTTGTTGCTTTAGGATTTGCACCATCCATCTTCCCTTTCAGCGTCTTAAACTCAGCGAGAGTGAAATCAGAGGTGCGACATTCCGCTTTGGCATCTTCGCCAGTCACTGGGTTAGCCGGTGTAAATGGCGTCGAACACTTCTTCGCAAGGTCTGGATGAGCTAAGACATCCGTCGTTGTGTGCAAATCACTTTGCGAGTGACGACAGACCAAGGCTTTGTCTTTTGTGAATGTTACATCACACTCCACGACGCCCGCACCCATTTGAATCGCCGCTAAGTACGATTCTTTCGTGTGCTCTGGAAACTGCATGGCCGCTCCGCGATGCCCAATAGAAAAGTCGCTACGATGAAAAGGCCCTTCACTGCAACTCAGCAACTTCGTTTTCAAAGGGCTCTCGTCCATATTGTTGACTAAAAAGAGTGGACGAGGACCTAAGTCTGCTGACTCTTGCGCAGCCCATGCCGTTATTGAACTCACGCCGAGTATCAGTGCAATAGAACCTTTCAGTATTTGCTTCATGTTTGTATCTCCTTGCAACAAGCAATTATTATTCTCATTTCCTTATTCAGCCACTCGGTGCTGGATAACCGTCGCATACACTTTGGCTATACCCCGAAATGACCTCATGTGGACTCAAGCCACTGCGTAGGGATTGCACGCATTGTGCCAAATACTAAAAGTCTTTTATTACAATAAGTTGAATATGTTCATTGTTCATGTGGTATTTAAATGAGTCATTCTTGTCCCTGTTAATCGCTGATTGAATGCTCAACCCATTTCGCCATACAAGTCACTTCGTTAACCATCATTCCGTTACCAGTCGTTCCATTGTAAGTCGTTCCATTGCCCTCATTGAGATGACCCGTCATTAAGGAATCTTAGAAAACAATATTGGAAAACAATCATTGGAAAACAATCTTAGAAAAAATAGGCTATGACGTTTTAAAACTGTCTTTATCAAGTTGATGCTTTTTCATTTTCCGGTAAAGGGTTTTACGGGGCAGATTCAACTTGCTAGACACTTCGTTAATATTGCCTGAGGTTTCAATTAACGCTTCCATCAAGACGTTTCTTTCGTAATGTTCCATCTGCTTTTCAAACGCAAAATCTTCCCCCGACGCTTCGCAAATGGGTGACTGCAAATCAAAACCATCCCCCACAATGCCTAAAACAAATCGCTCAGCCACGTTCCTTAATTCGCGAACATTCCCCGGCCATTCGTGCCGACATAACTGCTGAATTTGTTCGGGATAAATCGTCGACGGACGTGTTTTGTACTTTTGACTGGCTTGAATCACAAAGTGTCGAAAGAGTACCTGAATATCTTCTTTTCTATGGCGAAGTGCTGGTAAGTTTAAGCTCGCAATATTAAGGCGATAGAAGAGATCTGAACGAAAACCACCGGATTCACTTAAGCTCGCTAAATCCGTTTTGCTCGCAGCGACAACGACGATATCGACGGAAATCAGTTCATTCCCACCCACACGCTCAATCATGCGCTCTTGTATCACACGCAGTAATTTGATTTGTACCGCCATTGGCATGCTTTCTATTTCATCAAGAAACAGTGTCCCACCATTGGCTTGTTCAATTTTTCCGATTCGTTTCTTGTTCGCGCTGGTAAACGAACCCGCTTCATGACCGAACAGCTCGCTTTCAATAATGCTTTCCGTCATACCCCCACAGTTAATCGCCACAAATGGCTTAGATTTACGGCGACTGAACTGGTGTAAAGCCCGCGCAATGACTTCTTTCCCTGTTCCTGTTTCACCATTTATAATGGTATCAACTCCGGTACGAGACAAGGCCAACACTTGCTTGCGAATGTTATCTATTTCTTTTGATTGACCAATCACAACCGATTCAATTGGCCATTCGACCACTTCACCATCATCGCGCGTTTTCGGTCGATTTTGCTGGCTTTGAATCAATGCCAGATCGAGCTTTTCGACAAGCTCCCCTGGGTTCAATGGTTTTTCTAAAAAATCAAATGCCCCTGATTTCATCGCTTCTATCGCCATCGGAATATCGCCATGCCCACTCATTAGCAGCACTGGAACATTCGGTGCGCGGTTTTGAATGGAACTCAATAACGTTAATCCATCCACTTTTGGCATTCGTACGTCACACAACACCACCGATTGGCAATTCGCATTCAGTGATTTGAGGCCGACATTTGGGTCCGTGAACGGTGTCACGCTAAAGCCTTCAAGCTCCAGCATTTCACTCATGGCTTCGATTACGTCTATTTCATCATCAATGAGGACTATGTGTTTTTGGGGAGTCATAAGTGCGTGCCTTTTGGAAGGGTGACGATAAATTCTGAACCTTGGTACTCAATCGATTCAACACGAATCGAACCGCCAAAATCTTTGATTATGTTGTATGCAATAGACAAACCTAGCCCAAGCCCTTTGTTTGTGGTTTTGCGGGTATAAAAGGGGTCAAACAAAAAAGGCAGTTCGTCTGTGGGGATACCTAGCCCATTATCACTCACTGAAATTTCAACCGTCGTTGAGAACGCTTTAACTGATATTTCAAGGCGAGGGTGATCACAGTGCTCCACGGCATCTAACGCATTACTGATGAGGTTCACTAATACTTGCTCTAGTCGAATGCGATTCGCTCGAACGTTAAGTTCTGTTTGTTTCTGGTAATCAATCGACAAGGTATTTTGTCGAGTTTCAAACAGCTCTATTGCATCCTCAATGACACTCGACAACGCCACATTTTCTATTTTTCCATCGCTTTTGCGCGCGAACGCTTTTAAATGGCTGGTAATCGCCGCAATTTTTTCGAGCAACCGTTCAATTTTATGCAAATTGGCTACGGCCTTATCTGACCGTTCTCTCTCTAACCATAACTGAGCACTGCGAACGTGGCTATTGACGGCTGTCAGCGGCTGATTAATCTCATGAGTAATACCGACACTGAGTTGACCTAACGCCGCCAGCTTACCCGCTTGGATCAATTCGTCTTGTGTCACTCGCAATTTAGCTTCAGCGATGGTTCGCTCTTCTACTTCGGCTTCTAACTTACGATTGGTTTGTTTAACTGCTTTGGCGGTTGTTTGGAAAACCTTTAGGTACTTCGCCATCTGAGTAACTTCATCTTTTCCGCGTATCGACACTTCAGTATCCAGATGACCTGTCGAGATCGCGAACATGTTATCTTGCAGCTGCAATAAACGTTCTAAAATACTCTTACGAACATAAAACCATGAAATAGCCGCCGCCGCGAGCACACTAAATAAAGAAAGAAATAGTGAGAGCCGTTGATTTGATTGAAGTGACTGCTGTGCCTGTTGGATAGACTGGTCAATATTGCCATTGACCTTGTTCGTATTGCGTTCAATCTGGACGGTCAACTGGTTAAGATGTTCACGACTATTTTGAAGGAAATATTGCTCTTGATAACGATGATCTAACGCTTTGTTTTTAAGCGCATACAAACGGCTAGTGCTCGAAGCCAGGTTGTAAATAATCGCTAACTGGCGATCGAGTTCTGGAAATTCACTTCTTAAATCACCACTCACCCACAGTGTCCACCACTGTTCACCAATTTGCTCAAGACGATTGCTAGTGTAATCCAATTCATTGAAACTGGCGTCGTTATACAATTTCTCAACTAAGCCAAGTTGGTAATAAAGCAGTGATCTCAGCTGAATGTACTGGATCTTCTGTTTACTTTTGGCTGGCAAACGGTCAAGCGAATCACTTGCTTGCTGCAATAAAGGATAAAAGCCCTCGAGCAAACCCCATAGCTCTCTGTTCAGCGCGTTTGATTCGAGTTCACTTTGATAGAGCAGGCTAAGACTGTTGTTAACTTGGGCGATAAGATCTTTAAAATAGGCGTGATAATCTGGGAAGTTCAGCATAATACTATCCATCACGAGAATAGCATCTTGTATTTCTTGCATCGCATGTTTACGTTCTAAACTCGAATCCGCCTCGCTGAGTTGAGAGGAGGTGGTGATGATCACCCTCACCATATCATTAAGGCGAGACGCATGATCTAGGGCTGGAATCTCACTTTTTTTGAGTGTTATAAGCTGCTGATTCAATTCATTAAACGTCGATGATGAAAAAACAGAAAGAAAAATCGTGGTCATCGACAGTATCGCGAGCGCTAATACGAGGCGCAACTCTATCCCTTTCCAGCGAAACCATTTCTTAGCCGATACTGGGCGTGCAAATGCGCCGTGAATGCGTGTAATGCGTGGCTTGATTTTGTCTATGGCTTGATAAGCATCATTAATCACAGAGAATATCCTCTCAATGCTTTTATTATTGTGTATTAAGCGAACGAGTTTAAGAACAGCAATGGCGTAGTTTCATCCATTTTCTTATTTCAATACATACACTTTTGTTACATTGATCGCACTCATCACATCTGAGATACAAATTACTTACAATTATCCCCTCAGGTTCAAACTTTACTTTTCCATTCAAGTTTCCCTAACAGAGATTTTCAGTCTTGCAGAGTCAATCGTCATGATTACCACCCTCTTTCTAGTCGATTTGTTGGTATATCCAACGAGAATCGGGGCAAACGTCAATAACTTCAATCTCACCTTTTTCTGTCTCACATTGATGAATGAGCTTCAAATGACACGTATTTACATTGATAAATGTTAACAGCTAGTTGATTTCATGTGTCCATCATTACTATCAGGAAATAAAAATGAAGTGGATATTCGTGGCATTCGTCAGTGTTTTTCTATGTTTACTTACGCGAAAGATTGGAAACAAATTCGCTTTACTGTTGAAGGGGCTTACCCACCGTTTAGTTGGACAACACAAGACGGTAAATTGGAAGGGTTTGAGGTCGATTTTGCCAACGCCCTGTGTACAGAATTAGGTGTAAAGTGCCTCATCTCGAAGACAAAAAAACCGATGTTAAATTGCTAACATCGGTTGTTGAATTTTTCACAGGCAGTGAAATGATTTCGACAATGTTTTAAGCGGTTCTGTATTAATGTCTACGGGCGTAGAAACACTTTGATGACTTACTGCTTTTTACCGCCAACTTGAACATAATCAATACCGATGATGCGATTGATGATACCCAACGCAGAATCAGTATCAGAATCAGTCGCTCGAATGGTTTCAACAGTCGCACCTTCAGGAACTAAGTCCATTGCGCGGTCTTGAGTGTTGCCTGGAATCTGCAACCCTACGATATTAAAGCTTTCAGCATGCGCGGTATAAACTTCATCATTATGAGTAATCCCTGAACAACCTGCTAGTGACATAACACCTAAAATACACAATAACTTTTTCATAAAATACCTTTCAATCAATAAGGTTTAGATACCGCGCCTTGCCATATCTTTCGACCGTTGATGAGTAGTATTCCAGAGTCGTTTCGTCTTTACTGTATGGCTTTGTCAGCCGAATCCTGACAAAGAGGGAAGGTCATTGTAAACAGAGCACCCTTGAGTGTTTTGCTTTGCCCAACCTCAATAGTGGCATCATGTTGTTCGCAGATTTTCTTGACGATAGATAGCCCTAACCCATGGCCACTTTTGGCTTTGTTACGAGCTTTGTCACCCACGTAAAAAGGGTCGAATAGGTGAGAGTGATGCTCTACAGCAATACCATCACCATCATCGTGAATCTTGATACGCAGCTCATGGTGATGCGCCGTCGCCTCTAATAGCACTTGAGTCCGCGCATATTTAAACGCGTTACGTACTAGGTTATCAAGTGCTCGGTTAAGTAACTTGGCATCGGCCTGTATTGATTTAGGTTGATCGGGCAACAATAAATGAATGTTGAGATCGGTTTCTTTGTTCCATCGGATAAGGGCTATATCGAGGAAGCTTCTTATCTCCACGGGTTCTTGAAGCGCGTCTAACTGACTACTATCGAGCTTGGCATAATATAAAAGCTCATCGACCATTTTTTCCATCTCTTCTGTATCTTCAACGATACTATCAACGGTCATTTGTTGATCTTTAGTGAGCGGTGTGTCTTTTAACATTTCAGCTTGCCATTGAATGCGAAAGATCGGCGTACGCAATTCATGCGCGACGGCATTAGTGAGTGATCGGTTACTTTCAATAAGACGATTGATTCTGTGGGCCATGAGGTTAAAGGATCGGTTGAGCGAACCAATAGCACGGTTGCTCGAGGTTTCTGCTCGTGAAGAGAGATCCCCTTCTGCAAAGCGCAGTGTGGCGGCTTCAAGTTTTTTGACTCTTCGGAAAATGATAAGGAGATGCCCTAGCCCATAGACGAGGAAACTGACTAGGAAGAACAACCAGATGAGATTTTCTTCTAGCTCCACTTTTTGTCTAACTGGCGCGTCGTAATTGATCACGTAGTGGTAAACATTGTCGCTTTCTGCCAAACGAAACCACAGTTCACGCTCCTCGTCGTGAAATATGGCACTGTCAGGACGAGCGGTGAAATAGTCTGTGACCACCGTGGGGATTTCATCGTTATGTCCTAAAATAGTCAATGTCATCTTAGACGTATCAACAAACTGTCTCATCGCCTGATGCGCAGCATCAATACCTTGATGTTTAGCAATATTTTCAATTAGCTGCTGATGAGCGACGGCTTCATAGTCTTCTAGTACATAATCATAATCTGTCGTGAGCTGAAAAACGAAGACCTCATAAGCGACAATACTTGTCATGAAGCAAACCAGTAAGCCCAACAAGGATTCCAAATAAATACGTCGCATCGTTACTCTCTGTCATTACGCTCATTTTGAACGTGTTAGCGCCACGCGGTTGAAACAAACAGGTAACCTTTGCCGCGAATGGTCTGGATTTTTTCGGCTGGGGTTTTATCGTCGCCGAGCAATTTTCTTAATCGCACGATCTTGTTATCGATGGTTCGGTCGATACCATCGTATTCAATACCGCGCAGTGTTTGCGTTAGGTAATCCCGAGATAGTGGTGCATCGGGGTGGTTCGCTAACAACCAAAGGAGGTCAAATTCACTATCTGTCAGTGCTAAAATGTTGCCTGCAAGCTCGCATTTTTTGTAGGTGTTTTTCAGTACAAGTTGATCAAACTCCAGGTATTCTGAGTCGTCGACAAGCATGCTGTTGGACTCCTTACGGCGCAATAGCGAGCGTACTCTTGCCAGTAGAACTCTAGGTTTGATTGGCTTAGTGACATAGTCATCAGCGCCAGTTTCTAACCCCGCAACGTGGTCAAAATCATCATCGCTGGCGGTTAGCATTAAGATCTTACCTTTATAGAGAGCCCGCGTCTGTCGGCAGATTGTCAGCCCATCGGTTACAGGAAGCATTAAATCCAATAGCACGATATCAGGTTGTTGAGAGAGGATGGTGTGTGCAGCGTCATTGCCATTATCTAACGTGGTGACATCGAAATCTTGCGTGACAAAATAGTCTTTCAGCATTTGCTGCAGTTTCAAATCGTCTTCAATGATGATCATTTTAGCTTTCGTCATTCCATTACCAGCCTTATAACGTGTTGAACTCGTGTATGGGTTTATGCGGGTATGAGGCCCAAAAGCACTCGTTTTTCTTTAGATTACAATCAACGCTTATAGATTCAAAGATCGTTTTCTAAAATGACGATGACTCATTCTATTGCTCGTATCCAATACCTGGATTAATAGGGGCTGGAGCCGATGGCGTCACGCCTTGTGTTTTGCTACCAGTAGTAAAGTTTGATGAGTGAGCTTGGATCATTTCAGTTACTGTAAAAGCCTTTACCCCCTACAAAGCCATGCCTAATTTTACTCATCCACTACATCGTATTATCGACGCATACTGATGGATTAAGTCCATCGCTAGAGATTGGTTCAGTCTGTCTTATTGCTTAATAATTGCCACATCAACCAAAACACAGATTTATTTTCAATCTAATTAAGGCTTCAAACCATGACAAAACCATCAAAACTCTTTACCAGTATCGCTTCTGCTTTGGCATTGACCGCTAGTATTTCGGCATGGGCTGATGAACAGGACTTTAGTTCGATGCAAATGCAAGGTGTCGAAAAAGTCGACATTCAAGTTGATGTAGAAGGTGCTGCACAACGCTTATCGCAAGCGGTTCAGTTTCAAACTATCTCTAATCAAGACCGCAGTGATTTTGATGAGCAGGCTTTTCGTGACTACCACCAATTTCTTGAAGAATCGTACCCATTAGTGCACAAAACACTCAAGCGAGAAGAAGTTGGTGACCCACGCCCTTTCAGCTTGATTTACACTTGGGAAGGTAAAGACCCATCACTCGCTCCCGCCATCTTTATGGCACACCAAGATGTGGTACCAATTGCAGAAGAGTCTCGTGATGAGTGGAAAGAAGAACCATTTTCCGGTGTGATTAAAGACGGTTATATCTGGGGCCGCGGCTCTTTAGATGATAAAAACCAGCTTCAGGCACTGTTAGAAGCCACCGAAATGAAACTAAAAGAAGGTTTCCAGCCTGAGCGTACCATTTTGTTTGTATTTGGCCACGATGAAGAAGTCGGCGGTCCAGAAGGCGCCAAACATGCCGCTGATATCATTGAACAACGCTATGAGAAAATTGCGTTTGTTATGGATGAATCCGCTCCACTTGTGCCTGGTATATTCCCTGGCATCCGCGAAAACACGGCATTAATCGGTATTGCTCAAAAAGGATTCGTTAGTCTAGAGATTGCCATCAATGGTATTGGCGGTCACTCTTCACAACCGGGAGAAGAGTCAAATATTGTCGCGTTAGCAAAAGCGGTTGAGAAAGTGGAAGCCGCGCAATTCCCTTACAAAATTCACGATGCGGTGAGATACCAATACCGTTACATGGGCCCAGAGCTTCCTGAAGCGCAGCAACCCCTGTACAAAGCCGTCGCCTATGGTGAAAACGACACGGTGACAGACTTAGAGAAAAAATTTATTGATGTCATGTCTAAAAATCAGGTTACACGTGCCATGCTGCATACCACAACGGCGGTGACGATGTTTAATGCGGGTATTAAAGACAACGTATTACCACCAGCCGCTACCGCAGTGGTTAACTTTAGACCAATGCCAGGTGACACGCCTGAGGTGATCATTGAGCATGTCAAGAAAGCGATCGGTGATGAAAGAATGACCATTCGTGATATCTCAGCGTCAACCCCTGCCACCAATGTTGCGGATCCAAGCGGCCCAGGTTATGCCATGTTGGAGAAAACGATTCGCCAAACTTGGGGTAATGATCTGATTGTTTCACCGTTCTTTGTTATTGGTGGTTCAGACTCTAAGCACTTCCAAGCGCGAGATTTTGCCCCTGATGTATACACAATGACGGCCATTCAATTAGAAAGCGTCAAAGAGTTCGAAGGCTTCCACGGTGTAAACGAACGTATCTTGGTTGAAGAATACGGCCGCTCTATTGGGTTCTTCTACCAACTTATGGATAACCTCGAAAATCTGTAATTCGAATATTACCGACTGATATTAAACAAGATGGTGGCTAAGGTTTTCTTAGCCACTTGTTCATTAGCCCTTATTCTTTTAAGAAAATATTAAAATGAAAAATACAATATTAATGGTTATGGCTTGCTGTTTTAGTTTGTTCACACAAGCGGCTGAAACGATATCTTGGGAGTCATTAAGACCTTTGCAAAATCAATATCAGACTCTTTCTCCTGGGAATAAGGCCCTACTTTCTGAGATTTACGCTTACGAAGCCGTTCAAGAAACTCGTCAGTTAAGTCCACTGGAAAACAATGGCTACATTCAACGCGTAGCATTGGCTGAAAAGTTTGGTTTAAACGTTAGTGAACTGCTTAAACAAAGAACACAACAAGCGAACGATATTGTACCCAATCTTAGTATTAACGACATGAAGCTGGCCGGGTTTTTAGTGCCGCTCGAAATGGAAGGTTTAGTAGGAACGCAGTTCATTTTGGTGCCAACCGCCGGGGCTTGCATTCATACACCTCCTCCACCCGCAAACCAAACGATTCTAGTCGAATTCCCCGAAGGCCATGAATTGCAAAGTTTGTACACACCAGTATGGGTAACAGGAGACATTAAAACAGGGGCGGTTGATGCGTCAGTGGCACTTTCTGATGGCAACCAAGATATTCAAACTGGGTACGTCATTGACGCGTCGGATATTGAGCTTTATCACTAACCTGAGAGATCCAATGGGGTTAGTGAGTTACAGTAGACGACCGAGTTCATTGTATCCGGCCACCTTCTCAAACTCTCAAACTCTCAACCAAATGATTGATGAATGCTTTGGCTTGTGGCGAAAGCGTTTTTCTTTTTGGGTACAGTCGCCAGCCAGGGCCGGGTTGCATTGGATTATCGTCGAGGGTTATCGGGCAAAATGTTGACCCGTTGTTCCCGCTCTAATTCCTCTGCTATGGGTTGTTCTATGGGTAAGCTTATTCCTTGATGATTAATACACTGATTTATCAATATTATTTAAAGTTAAACTTACCAATCATTTCTTTGCGTACGCACCTAAACGTATTCGTTTTATCCCCCTAAATTTTTCGTACATTGACGTTAGGTCGCTTTTGATGCAACGTGCTGATCGATAAAGAACAGGATCGCTTCTTCACTTAAACAAGATTTACTAACATATTGGCGTTGTTTACCCATATGAAGGATAAATCCTAAATCGGTTTGTTGAAGTTGATCAATCTCACTCCAAGCGATACTGCGTGTATTCTTGCCATTTTTATAACTCACGCCGCAAGACCCAAGCTTAAATACCACTTTGCTGCCTGAGCTCCTACTGAGTTTTTGTCGCCATAGCCACCAGGCTCTTTTGTAATAAATACTGAGCGCCTCAATCACACTCAAAACAATAAAGAACCAGCCAACGTAATCATTGGGTAATAGTTCAAGTAAGACTAAAACCGCACCAAAAAGAAAAAAAAGCATTCCTTTTAGGTAGGCTTTGGGAAATGGAACCGGAAGGCTAGTTTGATCATAACACTCTGCAAAAAAGGGCTTATCGAGGGTGTATTGTGTGGTGAATTCGAAATCTTTGGACATAGGTGGCTACTTTAACGTCTTGTGTGAATGAGTATTCCATGCTGCGAACTCGCAACGCTCGTATTGTATCGCTTCTCGGTGTTTACCTTTAACTATTATAAGCCTCATTTGTAAGTCAATGATACCAGTATAAGACGACCAACTCCTTGAATACTCAGGTGACATCAAACCCTACTGATGTTCCGCTCAGTCATGGTGCTCATGGCGTTCCCTCATTCGTTACTTGGCTGAATAACACCCGTCTGGCATCATGCGCCTAGGAAATCCGTGAACAGTAAACATTACAGAGAGTATGAAGGTAATCAGTGGTAGAACATAGCCAACAATTGAGTAACCGTTACGACGAACAGGGTTACTTTGTGATAAGAAATTATTTCAATGACGCTCAAATTTCATCGCTTCGACAAGTGATATTAAAATTCCATGAATTATGGAAAGCAGACAACCAAGAATTCTATCTAGAAGAAGCGTTTAATTCGTCTTTGATTACGGGAAGCGAATATTTACCCGTCGACGATAGGGCGGCACTCTTTGATTTCATCAGCTCAAAAAAAGTCATGGATGTGGTCGATGCGGTGATACCAGACAATCCAGCGTTTATGAATACTCAGCTGTTCTTCAACCCTGTCAATCCGACACTAAAAGACTTCTGGCATCGCGATTGTCAATATGACTATGACATTGAAGACCAAATGAAAGTCATACTAGAAACACAGGTTCTACACCTTCGCGTCCCCCTATTTGATGAACCCGGTATGGAAATCATCCCCGGAACACACAAGCGATGGGACAACGAAGAAGAATACAATGTTCGCCAAGAAGTGAACGGCAAGGTCAGCAGTGATAGCATATCCGGCGCCAAACAGATCAAATTAGCAGCGGGAGATTTGCTGGTGTTTTCAGCGGATATGATCCACAGAGGACGGTATGGATTGGACCGCTTGGCCTTAGACATTTTGATTTTTGATTCGGCCGCTGATTATGTCGACTACGTCGATGACGATTGCTTACCTACGCCATCAATGCTGAATAATATGGCTGACCCAAGGCTATTCATGAACACGCTGCGCCTAAAGTCGATAGTGCGTTCTTAATAAGTTGATGGTGTGCTCTTAAGTTGACGGTGCGTTCTAAAAAAACGGCCAAGAGCCACAGCAATGTCTGGGGAATAGATGCCATCAGATTTACCCTAAGCCCATTCACTACAGCAAGAAGAAAGATCCGCTCGATATCTGTCGAATCGATTTCAATCCAACCACCTTCTTACCATGCTTAAATATCAATAACTATTGGCAGTGTCGAGCGTGATTCTCGATAATCTCTTGGTAACGTTCAGTGCGTTTAATGTTGTCGAGAGCACGCTGCCATCGCGCCACTTCTTCATTGCTCGTGTTGGGTGACATAGCAAGATATAAATGTGAAGTCAGTAAAACGACATCGGTCGCGCGCAGCGTTGTTGCTTCTAAATTATTTTTGGCTAATAGACAAGGCAAGGCAGCGTGGCCAATAGGGAAATAGTCACCTCTGCGCTTTATGAGCATTTGAAGTGCAAACCCGCTGTTATCTGACAAAACAATGTTCTGGTACCCTTCATCTCGCAAAATTTGCTCTTCTGGATAACCTTTAGAAACCACCACAAGCCCGTTTTCTTTAATATTTTCTTTATCACTAAGCTGCTGTTCGTTAAGTTGATAGAGAGAGACTTTGTCTGAGTAAAAAGGCCCAACCCACTTAAACCATTTCTCTCTTTCTTTCGTACGTGCGACCGAAAATAGGACATGGTTTTCTTTTGTTCGGGTTAAACTGATGCCTCGACTCCAAGGTAATACCTCAATGTCAGAATCAATGTTTAAATCATCTAAAAGCCAATCAACAATTTCAAAAGCCATACCATCTACCTTTCCATTTTCAGTTGGATAGGCAAAGGGCCGGAAATCTTCAGTAATGATGCGATACTGGGATTGCACAGCGCCAGAAAAGAAAGCCGCAGACCACGCTAAAAGAAGAAATGATCGATACATACTTCAACACTACTTTGGTTCACAATACTATTAATAGTAGTCAGTTTTGGTTGAGTGCATACCAGTTAAGGAGAAAAATTATTAAAAATATGTATGACAGGCTTTTGGGTAAGATCGCGCATGTTTAGCGCCGTTATTTAGTGCCATCGGTGAGTACCAAGCTAAAGTCACGCCATTGATATGAGTAAGGTATTGTTTTGCTCAATTTAGATAGCAAAAAAATGCTCATGAGGATCGGTTTTTCTTATGTCGATGAAACCATAAAGCGCCCAAGTAACCATTTAATTTTCAATATCTTACAAGCACACTAAAAGCATATCACGTCCAAACATAATACCATAAGATGTCCTTTTTATATGCTTCAACAAAAAGACGAGAGTTAGATGTAAGAAAGTTGCATAACATTAGAAATGACCATAACTTGCTGCGAGCAGCTCCTGGTAGTTACGATACGACAGAATCACTTGGTGATCACAACCCCAAAACTAGCCTTGTAACTCATTATTGGACATAAATGAGTTACCAAGGTTGCTAATTTAGTAATATACGAATAACTATAGGTATTGGAAAATCGCTTGGAGGGGGCCATTTCCTAGTGTGACTTTATATATCATAATCGAGCAGCTTTGTTAGCAGTCAGCCTAGTTGCTTAACATAGGAAACAACTAGACACGATAGTATCTATACCTGTTGGTTCGTAGGTGGCTATCTACCTTTCACTTGAATCAACAAACAAATTAGGATTAAACCGATGCCACTCCATCCAAGCATTGGTATCGACTCGCCAACCACCACCACTGCCAAAGCTGCTGCTACAACAGGTTCAAAAAGTGTAATCAAACTTGCACTACTGGCGGTTACAAACCTTAGGCCAAATCCATAAGCAATATAACCCAACCCCATTGGAATCAACGCCATATAGCCAACTACCAGAATATTGGTTGTTGATGCAAAAAGATTATCTCCAGTAACCAAAAGTGTTGGGAGCAAAATTAACGAACCAAAACCAAAAATACTGCCTAAAGCCGATTGGGATTGGACACCCTGTTCAATCAGTGTCTTAGCAATCCACGAATAGACGGCATAACACAAACCCGCAATAAAACCCAACAAGATGCCAATCAGTCTCAAGTTATTAACTGTATGGGTTGCAGGTGACTCAGAGAAAACCAACAACATGATGCCTGCAATTCCGACAGAGAAGCTTAGCAACCATTTTTTCGTAATTCTTTTACCTTTGCTAAATAGACACTCAAGTATGGCCGCAAAAAACGGTGCTGTGGCAATAGAAATCACGGTACCAATTGCGACACCAGCCAGCCTCATCGAGGAATAAAATGCTAATGGATAGGCAGCCAAAGCGATTGCGCTAATCGCTAATTTTCTCTTGTGAATCAGAATCTTTTTGAAATCATTTAGCAATTGTTTGCGAGATAGTGCGGCTTGAAAAAGCCCACCAACACCCATTGAAAAAGCGCCTATTGCTAGAGAGCTAATATCTGGAGCTAAACTAGCGACCGTACCTGTAGTACCCCATAAGACTGAGGCAAACAGTATCGAGAAAATGCCAAGCTGATAGGAAGTATAGCGACTGTACAACATAATTATATCTACCGAAAAACTCATAACAAGGCAGAGATTTTAGGCGATTAATTACACCATGTTTTTGCTAAAAGGACGCAATAGTTGTTTAAATAGACGAACTCAAGAGCGCGCGAACTCCCTTGGAGACATTCCATAGTGGACGGAAAAGCGTCGGCTAAAAGCTGAAAGGTCGCTGTATCCTACTCGCTCTGCTACCCACTGCACAGGTAAGTCAGTATGGGTTAGCAGTGCCTTAGCCTTCTCCATACGTTGCTCAGTGATGTATTTGAGTACACTCACCCCTATGTTTTCTTTGAAGAGCTTCTTGAACTGAGTTGGACTAAGATACGCAATCTTAGCAAGCGACTGAATGGTAAGAGGCTCGGCTAACCGTTCACTGATCATCACCTGCACTGCTCGAATCCGTGGATCGTTAGTTCGAGACAGCTCTTGCTGTCCCAGCAATAAGGTGAAGATACTTACCATAGATGCTTCAATTGCACTATCCACCTGATATTCAAGTTGCTTTTCAACAAAGTGAATAAAGCTCAACAGAGGGGGAGAGATCGAAAAAACAGCTAGTTCCTCACTGATCAAATGAGAAGGCAGTTCATCAAGATCAGCTACAATGAATCGTGCTGCTTCATCAGCATTAAATCCATGTGCTACACCTTTTGGGATCACCACGCATTCACCGACACTCACCTTACCCAAGAAACCATCCATATCAATATGAATATTACCTTGAATAGGCAGTACCAGTTGATGATAGCTATCGTGAACATGGCGACTAAAGCGCTTTGTGTAAGTGCGAATACTTAAACTAGTTTTCATATCAACAACAAGTTAGCAAAAGACAATAACAGGTATTTCCAGCAACTTTCACTCATTACAAAAATTAGGTCAAGCAGATGGTTCACTTAGCTCACAATGGGGCAGAAATCGTGCAGAAGCTCGGCTACAAGTATTTATTGGTTCCTATTATTTAAAACAACTAATTTGTAGACCGTCAAGAATGAACAAACTATAGAGATGAAAAAGTAAAAGTAGCCATCAATAAAGAGTGAAGAAGCTATGATAGATAAGTAGGATACGATGTAATACCACTTTAAGGCGTTTATCCTTTTCAGGGTTAATCTAATGTAGCTTGGAGCGTAAGATATAAAGAATCCAAGTGAGCCAATTATCAGCATGCTAACTTCGTTTTCAGCTAACCCTCTCAAAACTAGGGCAAGAGATAAGAAGCCGATAAGTGTACAGCTTAGAAACCATCTACAAACCACCCAGTCATCCCAAAAACTCAGTACTCGTAACTGCATTCTCTATTCCTTAAGTAGCCCACTTTAAAGCACATTACCATGGATTTATCCTCTTACAGGGTAGATGCCATATATCAATTTCTCTTCACTTTTACAGCTTCAATTAATAGGCTATTCGGATGAGGTAAACTAAGTCAAATTGCTTTCAAAAAAGTGACTTATTGAATGACTGAAACACGTAATGGGGCAAAGACGAGCCAGAACAGAACACTCTGACTCTGTTATCACCAAGCAACTTCACTGTACAGAAAAATGAGTCAGCACAGTGAGCACACACGGGGTCACTCATTACTTTGCATTCAAATTCTCCGCTTTAGAAAAATGGGAAGCTATAGATTTTAAGCTCATATATTTGCCTACTTAGTCTAAATTCTACATTTCATCAAACGACAAAAGCAGCCCAGTGAAGGCTGCTTTAAAATTGATAACCCTAACCTAGTTAGAATTCATAGTTCACGCTGAGTTCTACAGACTGCTCAGCACCGAACCAGCAGTTCGATTGGTCGTAACAGGCGTAATATTCTTCATTGAAGATATTATTTACGGCTAAGTTAGCTGTAGCGCCTGATAAAGTCTCACTCGCTGCACCTAAGTCATAACCTACAGACAGGTCAACCACTGTGTACGCAGGTACTTTACCTTGAGTATTACTCGCATCCATTTGCATTTCGCCAACATAACGAGCACCAGCACTGAATCGAGAACCCGCTAGCATGCCGTTAAATACGTTGTAGTTAGCCCACAAGTTCGCAGTATGTTCAGGTACATAGATTGGCGTAGTACCCTCTAGGCCATTACTCGTGTCTTCAGTTATTTCCATATCGACGTAAGTGTAAGCTGCGGCAATATCAAAGTTCTCAGTAGCAAACCAACGGCCTGATAGTTCAGCACCTTGCGATACCACTTCACCCACTTGGATTCTTGGCCCATAAACATTGCTAGGATCCGTCATTAACATGTCTTGCTTAGTAATATGGAAGAGCGAAACCGTTGCTTCTGTCGACATATCACCAGACAGGTATTTCACACCAATCTCAGCTTGCTGTGCCATTTCAGGATCAAATTCGTTGCCACTCTTATCAACCCCAGGAGCTGGCTCGAAACTGGTCGCGTAACTCGCAAATGGAGATAGACCATTATCAAGTTCGTATAAACCACCTACACGATAAGTAAATTGCTTATGGTCAGACTCATGTGCGTAGTAATCGCTTTCTGACTTGTAGTGATCAAAACGAGCACCTGCAATTAGGACAAGAGCATCTAAACGAACTTGGTCCTGAAGGTATAAACCAAGCTGGCTTGATGTGGTGTCATCAAGATATTCACCCGTTTTAGTCACGTCACTACGATCGAGGAGATCATTGTTAGGGTTCAATGGGTCGAAGCTATTGAAACCACTTACGTTAGCGCTATAAGACGAGTAATTTACGTCTCCATCCATATTTTGATAATCAATACCAACTAACACATTGTGTTCTATTGAACCGGCTTGAATAAGACCACTCAATTGGTTATCAATAACAAAGCCTTTAAAGCTTTCATCTGTTGAATACAAGTATCGACTAAGTTGATTCGGCGTATTTGAATCGTAGCTCACATGGTAAGTGTTCTCTTGGTAAAGAGATGCATCGGTATAACGAGCATTTTGCAAGAATGTCCAATTGTTATTGAAGTCGTGGTTAATCTTATAACCAACCATCAACACTTCACGTTCAAATTTGCTCCAGTTCTTATCACCCATAGAAACAGATGGGTCGCTTGCTTTCAGGACATCTAATGGCATTGAAGAGTTGATGCCCATTGAAGGATCGTTTTGGTAATACAGGTTGAAGTTGATTAATGTGCTGTCTGTTGCTCGCCAGTCTACAGAAGGGGCAATTAAGTAACGTTCTTCTTCAGCGTTATCAACTTGGCTATCTTGTTTACGAGCAAGTGCGATCAAACGGTAAGAGAAATCACTGTCACCAAACTGACCAGTGGTATCAATCGAAGCTTCTTGTAAGTTTCGCGAACCTGTCGCGACACCAACCTTCGTTGATTGTTCAGTTTGCGGAGCCTTAGCGATCATGTTGACCATGCCGCCCGGTGGCATCGCTCCATAAAGTACAGAAGTCGGTCCTTTGAAGATCTCAACTTGTTGCATGGCGATAGGATCAATCTGCGGCTGTAAATTCCACCCGTTCAATTGTTGAAGTGATAAACCATCGTAATAGTTAACGTTATTGGTTTTGAAACCGCGTATAGAGTAAGAATCAAACATGGCTACAGAGCCACCTCGGTTTTCAGTTACAACACCCGGTGCATAACGAAGGGCTTGGTTCAAAGATTGAACACCTCGTTGATCTAACTGTTCTCCATCAATTACTGTAATACCTTGAGGCGTCTCTTCTGGCTCGAGGGCCGATTTAGTCGCTGTATTACGATAGGCTTTGCCCATAATAGTAACAGTTTCTACATTCGAATCTGCTGCTGTAACGGTTTCTTCCGCCAACGCTTGCGCTGAGAACGCCGTCAACAACGCAACTGCCAATGATGAATACTTAAAACGAGTGTGAGTGGTCATGATTCCCTCGGTACCAATGCTGAATATAAATAATAATAAATCTCATTTGCATTGTATGTATCTATGAGCGGGATAATTAACAATTTGGTGCAAATTACAAAAGAACTGGGGCTATTTTGAATGAAAATGAGCCAATTGATGATTAAAGCCGCAATTGGCCTTACTGAATGAGAGGCTTTATAGGAAGAAAATTGATGGAGATATGACTATGATTTAATGATAGGAACCCAATATTCCATTTCAGCATCAGAGGCATGCGCTTGGTATCCAAATGGGTAGACTTCGAGTTCGTAGCCATCGACCCCACGGTAACCAGAGCTTGGAAGCCAATTAAGCACAAACCAGCTTAAGGTATGTCGCAGGTTCTCAATAGGCCCACTATGTTTGACCACGGCGTAGGTTTGCTTAGGGATAGTCAACACCTCTAATTTATCAGAGATAATGCTCGGTAATTGAGGGATTGAAATTCCATCGTGTAACTCAACGCCAGCCCAATAATGAATATTCGTGCCATCAAAGCAAGACTGAGTCAGGTCCACGACACCAACAAGCTGAAGCACGTTATCGTTTGGAATCGTGACTTCATGTTCCAAACGAGACCAAAGTTGTGGAACTTTTTGTGCGAAGTCTTGTGTCAGTGAAAACAAACCGCTGATTTCTGATGTCATGCCCTTAACAAGGAATGACTCTCTCTCATCAATACGAACTTTCACAAAACTGAGAGCACCATTATCAGCAGCGCTCTTGATTTCAGACACCTGAATCGGTTTTCTAAGCCCAACTCTTTTGCCCGCTTTTCTATATTGGCTCGGGCTAACCCCAAACATCTGCTTAAACGAACGACTGAAACTAATTTCTGAGTTGAACCCGAGACTGAGCGAGACATCTATCACCCGCTCTTTTCCATCAAGCAACTCTTCTGCAGCTTGACTTAATTTTAGCTCTCTCACGTAGTTTGCTACGGTCAGCCCAGTTTCTGCTTGAAACACTCTTTGCAGTTGCCAACGAGACCAACAACTATGTTTCGCAATATCTTCTAACGATAGCGGAGAGCTCAGATTCGCATGAATATACGCCAGAACGCGGCTGATACGATCAAATGCTGGAGTGTTCATATTCAAGCGTTCATATTCTCTATAATTGGCGGGGATGTATTAGATTCACCAATACTTTTATCATTTAACAAGGTTTTTATCACTTAAAAAAGGCTAAGCCATGGGCATTTAATAAATGAGGCAAACGGGAAAAAGCTCAACGTAGATGCTCCATATTGTATGGTTATCCTCGATAAGGCTCGCTATGATAACGCAACTTATTCTTGTTTAATGGTTTAAAATGCTTTCCCCGCTGAACAACATTGTCACTCGTCGAAGCGCCCCTTCCCTACACCAGAAAATTTTCGCTTACTCAAAACAATCCCCTCCCCCTATTTAAGCGGAAGTTATGGTTCTCTGAGCAGTAACAGCATTGCAGTGACGAATGATAAGAGCCATAAAGAAATCAAACGCGTTTACGATGGTCTTGCCAACAATCACTCTAAAGCAGGCAAAGCCTATTGGTTAACCCGAACATGGGATCTCGATGTTGCTTGCTCACCTGTCTCCGATATTGAACCTTGATAAACCGAACTCTGCACTGGATGTTCATCATCAATTCCAGCTTATGTCCGTACTTTCTAAACTCAACAAAAAAAGGGGGTGGTGTGATCGTTATTTTGCATGATTTGAATTTAGCACTTAGGTACGCTACACATATTATCGCTTTAAAAAAGGGACAAATTGCATTCGGGGGTAACGCAGAGAAACTACTTGAGAAAAATCCGCTTGATGAGTCTTGTCGTATTAATTACTTATGAGTCATCGCTGATGCGACCTCTTGACTTTCGTTTCCCCCCACCAGAATTTCCTGCACTCATTGCTTAAACTCTAAAGCTGTATAATCTGAAATTTTGAGTTAAAACAAGTTACAGGTTTATCTTCTAAAAGAAGAACGTTGGGTTAGATAACGTATGTTTAGTACCAATGAGTTTTCTTGACTATACGTAAGGAATAATTATTTGATTTGACGAGATTTAGTTAGATAGCAAAAAACCGCTCCTGAAGAGCGGTTTTTCTAAAGGGTGGAAGCCCCAGCCACATCCCGGCACACACGTCGCCTGCTGCGGCTGCTTCCTTCCGGATCTGACCGAGTTCACAAGTTAGTGTTGCGGGAGGACCAGGGCCTCCATAGATTCTGTATCTTAGTATTAACTAAGAGCGCTGAGGATTATCAGCCATCAACCGTTCTATTGCAAGTCGTATGTCCCTAATTTTACTCACACAGCAACCAAGTGTTTAGAGTTTGACCAATTTGCCTAAATGCGCTGCACATTCGACGAATAATCTTGATTTGCCGCTTCTTTATGACGCTGTTCACTATGTTTGTCTTTGTACATGGCTTTATCGGCTTGATCCATGACGCTTTCTAACGACATAAAACGAGTTCGAGGAGAAGACACACCAATCGCTATATCTATATCCAATCGAATGCCTTGCTTAAGATGGTGGTAGTCGACCTTACTCAGCATGCTTACTATAACGGGAAGGTGCCTAGGTTTGATGGAGCCCACCAAAATAAATTCATCTCCACCGATTCGATAACAACCACCTCGCCACACTTTACGAATTTTATGTGACACCTGCATTAACACGTCATCCCCGATTTCGTGTCCATAGGTGTCATTGATCTCTTTAAATTTGTTTATGTCGAGGTAAATCAGCGTTAAGTTAGCACCAATACCTGCTCGATATTTCCTGTGTAATGCGCGTCGATTCTTTAAACGAGTGAGATTGTCGGTATTAGACTGAACATGTAGATACATACTCACAATCAACATAAAGGCAATCACTAGAGTGAACAGCCATTGTGTTCTCCGTGCGAAGCGCTTTTCCGCCACTAATGTCGAACGCCAATCGGGCTGCAAATCGTATCTCGCCAGTATTTGTTTTACATCTATAATTTTAAGCGCCTGATCAAAGAGCGGTGCTAGCTGAGCACCAAATTCATTTTTCGGAAAAGCAAAGCCAATATCGACGGTGTAAAAGTCGCCGATCAATGCATCTTTCACTAGTGGCAGTAAGTGCTCGCTTTTCTTTAACTCCCGGTTAAAGTTGCTGACACTGATAGTAATATAGTCAACCTCACCGTTGAGCAGCCCTTGTATTTTATCTTCCGTACTCTCATAAAAGACAAACTCTTTATTCGGTAATAATTGGCTAAATAGTTCATGGACAAAGCCATCCTTAATTACCCCAATTCTTTCGATAACCAGTTCGGCTACATTTCGATATACATTGTCTTTGTACCCTTCCCGCTTAATCAAAATAGCTTTTGACTGATAGTGCGTATCGGTGAAATACATGAGTGGTTTTCTTTGCTCAGAGATGGCTACTGGGGCGAGTAAATCGATCTTCTTATCTCTGAGATCGTTGTACATACTTTCCCAGGTTTCATTTTCCGTACTGACGATTTCACATTTCACCATCAGCAACTCACAACTGCTTCGCATTAAATCGGCACTCACGCCGTGAACACTCCCATCACTTGTATAAAAAGCGTAAGGGTTTAGGTTCTCAAGCTTCACTTTCAGTGTGCGAGAAAGGTTAACATTACTATCGATAACCGATTGTCGAAGTGCTTGCGTGCGTATATCTAACTGATAGCGTTCTATCGATTCTCTTAGCTGCTTTTGAATAGGAGCTGAATGAACAAAGTCGACAATCTTAGGTAACAATTCGTTGTGCCGACCTTTAGGGGTGATAATAGAGACAGGTTGAATCGACAAGTGGTCATTGAGTAATTGTGCATTTAACCCCTTAAGTAAAAGAGGTTTGAGTTGATTAATCGCATCAATAACACCGTCAACGTCACCCGAATGAAGCAATTGAAAAGCTTGATCGTGCCCGTTATATAAAATCAGCTCGATTGAGGGGTAATTAATGGAAATCAGATCGGAGTAAATTGTCCCTTCAGGTACACCGAGTGTTGATATTTCAGACAGTTCTAGATGCTCGTAGCTATATAGGTAGGTATATTCAATGTTGGTGGGTTGAGAAAAATCGAAACGTTGCGAACGCGACTCGGTGTAAGTCACATTCGCTGCAAAATCACTTTCGCCACTTTCAACAGAGTTAAGAATTGCATCAAAATTGGGCTGATCGATGTAGTCAATTGTTAATCCAAATTTATCGCCAATGTTGTCAAACAACACTCGTGTGACAATATCATCCGCCTCTGTAGAAACGGTTAATCGGTCAGATTTTTTTACGCCCACAGAAGGGCTTGCATGAACGGCAAAAGAGATAAGATGAATCAGTATAAAAACCATGACGCTACTTCGATATTGCCTATTCATTTTTCCGCCATAATTTTTATGCATGTAAAAAACATAGTTATTTATTACATATATGCAACAACGTCAACCCAGGAGGTAACACTTTTGCCTGATAATCTGATCTAAGACACGGTTACAGCTGTTGCGTCTCTTCTATGCTACGCAGCATATAATCGGTAATCCAGGCGGTCCCTAACAGACAAATCCAAACTACAAACACGGGCTTAGGCACATCAACGTTCGGCGTCACCACCAAAGCAGCAAAGCCTACTGCGGGCAGTGACCAGCAAAGCAGTTTGTTCCACTTAAACTCTTTGAATCGGTCAAGGCTTTCAAACGAGGCAATGATCCCAGTAATACTCAATGAAATCAGAATCGCGTAAGACAACCCCGCAAGCCATAACGGCAAAATAAACAATAGCGCCCACCAACTGTGCTTATCGGATCGTTTCCAATGAGTAGCAGACCACCAGATAACAATAATAGAAAGCAACTGAACGAAGGTTAACAATGCACTCCCGCCTAACTTACCTGAAGATTGGGTAAGCATGATGCCAACCTGAAGGGCAATCACAATCAGAGACGTTGTTAAAATAACAGCCAAACTGCTTCGCTTTGAAAAGATCACCATGAGCAACGGAAACAGCATCCATACACTGACTGAAAGAGAAAATGGCTGACTTGCTAGAGTGAGAGCGTAACTGGTCATCGCAGCTAATAGAGCCAGCCCAGCGACGCCTCCTTGTGGGAGTATCCATAAAGCGGGAATGACAAAAGCAATAATAGGAACTTCGCCACCACTTAAGCTCAAAGCGCGTGCACATATCGCCGCTAAGAGTGTTGTAATTAAGAACTGAAATGTTGAGAATATCATGAGCTCTCCTTGTACCTATCCGTGGTACTTCAACTCTAGGACCCACCCAGTATGGATCAGTTTTCAGTTCAAATCTTTGCAGTAATTCACCAAATTCCACATGGGAAAGTAACAAGCTATGGTGTTGTCGCGAAATTAGCTGGCTATCCTGGTTACGCAAGGCAAGTAGGCAAAGTCCTCTCAAACTTACCAAAAGATACGCGCTTACCCTGGTTTCGTGTCGTCAATAGCCAAGGGAAGATCTCATTAACCGGTGATGCGTTACAAAGACAAAAAGAGACGTTATTAAGAGAAGGGATTGAGGTCAGTGAGGGCGGAAAGATTAAAATGAGCGTTTATCAATGGCAACCATAGTGACAATCATAGCTACAATCATAGCGACAACTGTTGATACCGTCATCGCAACAACTAAAGCGACAGCTATTTCATCAAATAAAACAGCGCCTTTCAGCCAATGCCATTGATAAACTTCGTTAAATGTACAATTAATTGGCACCTATACCTAATTTGCACCTACGCCTAATTTGCACGAACACTAATGAGTCGAAGATCAACATTTTGTGTTCTGTTCATGTCCGTAATCACTGAATATCGTGTATCGGTAATAAAGCGTAATTTTCCATCCACTTCGATACGAGCACTAACACTGTAAGTGTGCCTCTGCTGTATTTTATTGCTGTCATAAGCCAAATCAAAATTGAACGGCACTTGTGAACCATTGGTTTCAAAACGGTGCTTAGCAATAACGACCGCTGGCGCATCGGCTAATGAGACATCTTGCAACGTAACAGTGACCAGCGCGTTCTCGGGAAGAGCAATACGCTCACGGTAAGAGACCGTACCCGTGATAGATTCAACATGGCTTGAATCCACTTGTTTCTCTGAAGACTGACAACCCACTAATGCAGCGCCGAATATTATCGACATAATAACCAGTAGTGCCTTTTTCATAAAATCTCTCTTAAAATAGTAAAATCGAAGCAATTGTATGCTCGGTTTGATAACCTGTCACGGTGATACATAAGATGCTGACAACTTTTTGACTGTGTTAGAATTTCGACCATCTTATGATTAATGTTTAGTAAACAAAATAGATAAGGTCAAAAATTAATGAGTAACGCCTTGAAAGAACTGTTAAGTCTTCTTCAGTTAGAAAAACTAGAGGAAGGGCTTTTTAGAGGTCAAAGTGAAAACCTTGGTTTGCCTCAAGTATATGGGGGGCAAGTGATTGGACAAGCACTCTCAGCTTCACGATATACGGTTCCTTCAGACAGAACCGTGCACTCATTTCATAGCTATTTTCTTTACCCAGGCGATCCCGAAAAACCGATTATTTACGATGTTGAAAACCTGCGTGATGGCAAAAGCTTTAGCACAAGACGAGTGAAAGCCATCCAAAATGGTCGCCCTATCTTTTACCTGACCGCTTCCTACCATGGCGATGAACCGGGTTTTGAACATCAAAACACCATGCCAGAGGTTCTTGGCCCTGAAAACTATGTGTCTGAAACCGAACTGGCGGCACAAGTAGAGCACCTTTTGCCTGAAAAGCTTAAAAAGATTTTCTGTGGTGATAAAGCCATTGAAGTGCGCCCTGTGACTATCGTAAACCCACTAAACCCGAAAAAAGAAGAGCCAAAGCAATACCTTTGGATGAAAGCAAATGGCGATATGCCCGACAGTCAACTCATCCACCAATATTTGTTGGCTTACGCGTCAGACTGGGGATTTTTAGTCACCGCACTTCACCCTCATGAAGTGTCATTAATGACACCCAAGTTCCAAGTGGCAACGATTGATCACTCTATTTGGTTCCACCGCCCATTCAAAATGGATGAATGGCTGCTGTTTGCTATTGATAGCCCAACCGCCTGTAACACTCGAGGGTTAGTTCGTGGGGAAATCTACAATCGCCAAGGTCACTTAGTCGCCAGTGCCGTCCAAGAAGGCGTCATGCGATTTACTCAGTAATCATGACGCGCACTACTTCGCATAAAGCCTTAGCTTCTAGCTTCTAGCTTCTAGCTTCTTAACTTATTAGCTTATTAGCTTCTTAGCTTCTTAGCTTCTTAGCTTCAATCAGCTCGGGCTTTATGCCAATCATCTATGGCTTTGCTTTATATTGGTAAAGCTGTGGTGTATTTAAGAGGCTCCATCGCAAAGGTCGACGTCACATCCGAAAGGCCATCGACACTGTTCACCAGACGCTTATAAAACTCGTCGAAGCACTTCATATCCTTAACCAGAACTTTGAGCATGTAATCATACTCACCCGCCATCCGGTAGAACTCCATCACTTCAGGAAACTCAACTGCGGTCTCAACAAAATGGCGATACCATTCATGAGAGTGATCGCTGGTTTTGATCATAACAAAGGCGGTAAATGACAGCCCGAGTCGTTCAGGGTTTAGCAAGGCAACTCGCTTTTCAATCACTCCTGCTTCTTCCAGTTTTTTAAGCCTCTTCCAGCATGGCGTTGAAGTTAAATTGACCGATTCCGCTAAGTCATTCAGCGATATCGTTCCATCGGCTTGTAACAGCCTTAGCAGTCGCTTATCTATTTCATCAAGTTTCATTTCGATACAAGCCAGTAATGGAGAAAATAATTCTCCCATTATTGGTTTATACAGGTAAATAAGCAAAGTTTTTCTCTTGAATTATCGTTAGATTATGGACATACCAAATCGAAGGAATCACCTTATGTGTACTGATCATAACTGGATTAACAATGCGATCCGTAAAATTGAAGCCGACTTTCAACGCTCTGCAGATACTCACCTCATTAAGCTTGAATTACCCAGTATCGAAGGCATCGATGTTTATCTTAAAGACGAAAGTACACACCCAACGGGATCTTTAAAGCACCGTTTAGCACGTTCTCTATTTTTGTACGCAATCTGTAATGGTTGGGTAGGCCCAAAAACCACGATCATCGAATCATCTTCAGGCAGCACCGCGGTTTCTGAAGCCTATTTTGCTCGTCTTCTTGGCTTGCCATTTATTGCGGTTATGCCCAAAAGTACCGCGGTTAAAAAGATCGAACAAATTGAATTTTACGGTGGGAAAGCACATCTGGTTGACCGTTCTGACGAAATTTATGCCGAATCATACCGCTTAGCAAAAGAGCTAGATGGTCACTATATGGATCAATTCACTTACGCAGAACGCGCTACCGATTGGCGCGGTAATAACAATATTGCTAATTCGATCTTTAGCCAAATGGAACGTGAAGATCACCCCATTCCTGACTGGGTTGTGATGAGCCCAGGAACAGGGGGAACGTCAGCAACCATTGGTCGCTTTATTCGTTACCAACAACACAATACCAAACTGTGCGTAGTAGACCCTGAAAACTCGGTATTCCACGACTATTTTAAGACGGGTGATGCAACCATAAAAGGTGACTGCGGAAGTAAAATAGAAGGCATTGGTCGCCCTCGTGTCGAACCCAGTTTCATCCCTGGTGTGGTGGATGAAATGCGTACCATTCCCGATGCAGCGAGTGTTGCCACGGCTCACTGGCTAGAAAACATCCTAGGCCGTAAAGCGGGCGCTTCAACAGGTACCAATCTCTATGGTGTTCTTCAGTTAGCGAGTGAGATGAAAAAACGTGGAGAGACTGGATCGATCGTCACTCTTCTATGTGACAGTGGAGAGCGCTATTTAGATACGTATTACGATGAGAAATGGGTCGCGGATAATATTGGCGATTTAAGGCCGTATTTAGACAAGCTCGATACCTTTTCTGAAACAGGCCACCTTGACTAGCTTAAAAGTTAAGAACATCGCTAAGAAGAATAAATGACGCTATAAAAAAAGACGCTTTAAAAGAGAAAAAATAGAAGCCGCTATCTTATGAAATAACATTCATTGATAGCGGCTTCTTTATCTTTTGATTTCGACTTTGTTGAGAGCGACTGAATGCTACAGCTTGTGTCTGCCTAACAGTGAATGAGACAAGGTCGTGCCATCCACGAGTTCAAGTTCACCACCGACAGGCACACCGTGTGCAATACGACTCGCTGAAACCTGATGTTCTCGGCAAAGCTCAGCAATGTATTGCGCTGTGGCTTCCCCTTCAACCGTTGGGTTCGTTGCCAAAATCACTTCAGTAATGTCCTTCTGACGAAGGCGAAAATCAAGCATATCGAGGCCAATGTCACTGGGGCCAATCCCGTCTAATGGCGACAAATGCCCCATTAACACAAAATATCGCCCAGAGAATTGCCCTGTTGCTTCCACTGCTGCAATATCGGCAGGGCTTTCTACCACACAGAGCAAGCCATTAGCTTGACGTTTAGGATTACTGCAAATATGGCAAACCTCTTCTTCCGTAAAGGTTCGACATTCGGTGCAGTGACCAATCTCGGTCATGGCTTGGCTGAGTGCATCGGCAAGCTGTAAGCCGCCTTTTCTATCGCGCTGTAACAAATGAAAGGCCATACGCTGTGCCGACTTGGGGCCAACCCCAGGCAGACAACGTAAGGCCTCCATCAAATGCTCCAGCATATGACTGGTACGCATCTATAATTCGCTTATTTAGTTCAAAAAGCTAATGACAATAAGCTTGAGCTTTAAAACGGCATCTTCATACCTGGTGGTAATTGCATACCGCCAGTTACACTCGCCATTTTTTCTTTTTGAGTCTCTTCTACACGGCGTGCTGCATCGTTAAATGCCGCTGCGATAAGATCTTCAAGCATCTCTTTATCGTCTTCCATTAAGCTCTCGTCAATTTCTACACGACGAGTGCTGTGGCTGCCTGTGATCGTTACTTTAACAAGGCCAGCACCAGCTTCACCGGTCACTTCCATGCTTGCGATTTCTTCTTGAAGCTTTTGCATGCGCTCTTGCATTTGCTGGGCTTGCTTCATCATGTTGCCCATACCGCCTTTACCAAACATTCGCGTCTCTCTGGTTATTGGGTGTTTCGTTATTTATGGGGTTGACGTTGTTTAAATTCAACCCCACGGATTCTATATTATCTGAGTGTCAATTCCGTTGGCTTATCGTCAATTCGTGTTCCATTAAATAGGCCGGACACTGTCTCTGTCTAAGGTAGCTGCAAACCGTTTTTCAATAAACTGGACATTGTTGTCCGCTGCTAAACTGTCAAAAGCTTGTTGTAACTTTCCTTGGTAAAGTTTTTCTCTCAACTCTAAGGGTGTTTCACCACTTTCGCCCACTTCAACCACCAACTGACACTCGTTCCCCTTCACTCGGCTAAGCGCCTGCTGTAATTCCTGACAGGCTCGTTCGGTGTTCAAATGAGCTTGTGCACTTCGTAACGTTAAGTTCACCGTATTCCCTTCTTGGCGATACGATGAATTGAGAGCTAATTGTTCAACAAGTTTTGCGGTTTCTAGCTTTTGGATGAGTGCAGCCCATTCACTTTGCTCGATAGATTCGCTCATTAACCGATCCACCATTTCTGGTGTTTTGATGTGCTCTAGAGCCGCTTTGATTTGAGTGGGTGTGAGTCCATTATCTTGCTTTGGCGCAATAGGCTTTGACGCTTTCCACTGGTAGGGTTCGTCCCCACTGGCTTGAGCGTTGTCCGTCCCTTCGATCAGTGAGGAATGAGAACTTAGCGACACCGGCGCTGTTCCTGAGTGCTTTTTAGCCACACGATCAAGGACAGTTTCTGATTTAGCGGATGCCGCTCTAGGCTTTTTTGGTCGTGAATCCTGAACTTGTAGAGTGGTTCTTGGCGATCCCGTAGGCTGATCTTTTGAAGCATTTGGCGCAGATTTCAACCCTTGGCGTTGCGAACGTAATTGGTGACGCAAGCCACTCAATGGTGACGACGCTGTTTTTGTAGGCTCAGGGTTCACTGGCGTCTGAGGCGGTATCACCTCGGATTGAGCCGCTTGAGGTAGCTCTGAATCCATTTGCTGTGTTCTTGAATGAACCCTGTGTTCTTGGGGCACATAAGGCGCTTCTTCCTCGGGCATATAGCCATGAGAGGCTCGGTCATATTGATCATACGATGACGGGGTTAATTCACTACCAGCCACACCGCTGTTCATACCGCCACGATTGACCACACCATTTTCAGCAGCGGGTTGCTGAGTCGGTTGATTCGTCATAGGTGTTGCCGTTTTTTGTGCGGTGGCCATTGCTGTTGTAGCCATTGGATCGCTATCCATTGACGTACTCGCCATCGGCGCTCTAGAGCTGTCTATTGCAGCCGAATGCTGAGGCTGATTCTGGGCGGCAACAGGGGCATCGCTCAACTGGGTAGAAATACGATTTGTACCCGTCACTGTCGCAGGACGAAACGCTAACATGCGTAATACAATCATTTCTAAGCCCATACGAGCACTCGGCGCGTGAGCAAGATCGCTGCGGCCTTTTAAAACAATTTGGTAATACAGTTGAATGTCTTGTGGGCTCAAAGCTTGCGAAAGCAGCTCGACTTTTTCAGCGTCTGGCTGCTCTTTATCAAGCGTGACTGGTAACGCTTGATACATCGCCATCCGATGAAGCTGCGCCGCGAGTTGTTGCAACAAGCCATCCCACTCGACGCCATTTTCAGCCAACTTTTCAATGCAGTCCATCGCCATCTTGGGTTGCTTGTGGCTGATCGCTTCCAGCAGATGCATCGCTTGGTCAGTGTCTAATGTACCAAGCATGTGCGCGACAAGTGTTGATTCTACATTCCCGTTACCTAACGCGATGGCTTGATCCGTTAAACTCAACGCATCACGCATGCTGCCATCAGCCGCATGGGAAATCATGCCGAGCGCTCTTGGCTCGGATGAAACACTCTCTTGGGCTAGAATATAGTCCAATTGCTGATGGATAGTATCAACACTGATCGGTTTCAGATGAAACTGTAAACAGCGTGACAAAATGGTGACTGGAAGCTTTTGAGGATCGGTCGTCGCCAATATAAACTTCACATACTCAGGCGGCTCTTCAAGAGTTTTGAGTAAGGCATTAAAGCTGTGGCGAGAAAGCATATGAACTTCATCGATAAGATAAATCTTAAAGCGCCCACGTGCGGGTTTATATTGAACGTTATCAAGAAGATCACGAGTATCTTCCACTTTAGTACGCGAGGCGGCATCAATTTCTAGTAAATCAACGAATCGACCTTCATCAATCTCTTTACACGTATCGCACTCACCACATGGTGTGGCTGTAATGCCCGTCTCGCAATTGAGTCCTTTAGCGAACAAACGCCCTATGGATGTTTTACCGACGCCACGAGTTCCACTCAGCAAATACGCATGGTGCAAACGGTTTTGTGTTAACGCATTTTCTAACGCCGTTAAAACGTGTGCCTGGCCCACAACTTCATTAAATTTAGTCGGTCGCCACTTTCGTGCTAAAGCAAGATAACTCATCAATTCTTCCAAATAACCAGATTAATGGCCTTCAAATTCGCAAATGCTATAAACATCGAGATTCAATGCCGCTAAACGTTTCTCACCACCAATTTCCGGTAGATTGATAACAAACGCAGCGTGTTCAACAATGCCGCCTAAACGACGAATCAATATCGTTGTCGCTTCAATGGTACCGCCAGTCGCCAGTAGGTCATCCACCATCAGAACTTTGTCGCCATCGGAAATCGCGTCAGTGTGAATTTCCAGTGTATCAGTACCGTACTCTAGCTCGTATGATTGACTGATGGTTGCGCGAGGAAGCTTGCCTGGTTTACGCACAGGAACAAACGCAACACCCAACTCTAGAGCAAGAGGAGCACCGAATAAAAAGCCACGAGCTTCCGTACCTACAATTTTGGTGAATCCCATATCTTTGTATTTTTCGACCAACAGCTGAATCGTTGCACGATAAGCTTGTGCATCTTCCATTAGGCTGGTTACGTCACGAAATAAGATGCCTTTCTTTGGGTAGTCAGGAATACTTTTGATACTAGATTTGATCAGTGAAATTGTTTCGGTCGTCATAATTCAACTTTCTTTCGATTGGCAAATTCACCCAAAAGTGCGTTCATTTGGGCGTATCGGCATTGATTACAGTGCAACAAATAGCACAGCCTGTTGCGATAAAAAACAAAATGCCCACTTCATGAGTAGGCCAATGTAATTTTAGTGGGTTTCTTTATTATCAGCAACCGACTCTATCACAGGTAAACGGATAAACCACGCTAACAGGACAAACATGAATATCAACAGCGCGGCATTTAACCAAACGTGCGGAATGACCCAAATAGAGAACGAAAAGCTGAGCACTATCATTACCGCTCCTCGTTGTTTGACTTTCAATGTGACACCACGATGTTGGTGCCAATGGGTCAGTATTGGGCCGAGAGTAGGATGGCCGTGTAACCATTGATGAAAACGGGGGCTGCTGCGCATAAAGCAGGCGCTAGCAAGCAATACAAATGGAGTGGTCGGGAGAAGAGGAAGTAAAATGCCTAATAGGCCTAAAAATAAACTCAAGCCACCAACAATATTGAGGAAGATACGACGAATATTGATGGTGAGCTCCGACAATAGCTAAATAGCTAGTAACTAAGTAACTAAGTAACTAAGTAACTAAGTAACTAAGTATGCTATGGAAAATAACTGCGCTATAGAAAAACTGCGCTGCAGAAATCCTAAAACACCGCGTAACCATTAACCACGCGAATCCAAGTCAAGATCATTGGAAGCAAAGGAATGGATAAGACTGCGATAAATCCGAGGAAGTAGAAGATATTATAAGGTTCTTGAAAGTCGTTGTCTGCCATGATTTTACTACTCTAGTGTGAAAGTTATCTTTATCGCTCTAGGTCATAACAACGTTGAAATATTGCTAAGTAAATGAGCGTTTTTTGTTGTTCGCGAACTATAACTCATCACAAAAGAGATAAATACCAACAAAAACTAGGGTTTTTGTTGGTATTTTAATCACTTAAAATTGTCTTTCTTGCTCAAGACTTCACGCCTTTCTACTTGAGTATTCTACGGACCTTATGCATTGGCTCCTTGATAAATATCTAGGGCAAAACTACTCACACCTAATTTACTCAAAGAAAGTTGGCACGCGCTATTGATAGCAAGATCAGCGGTCATAAAGTTCTTATTACAGTTATCGCCTAACATCACACCACCAGCGATGTGCTGAGAAGCGTACCCATTGGACCACCGAGCATCTAAACCTGCGGGCAGTATCGTGACCGAACCTTCTGCTAGGTCGGCAATACCAAATATCGCATTCACAGGGTTAGCGCAGGTTGAGCAACTGATTCCTCTTTCAATAATCGTCCCAAGATCTTTCAAGTCAACATTAGCACTCTTAAGGTTTCTCAAATAATCATGGAATAGCGCTCTTACCAGTAACGTTGTTGCCGCACCATGGGTTTCACTCGACGACGCATCAACGAGATAGAAAACAAACTGACCATCCATCAACCACGCATAGTCAAATACTAATGGCATGCTTTCTGTCGATTGGAGCAACCGATAGTTACACTTCCAAACGCCTTGTGATGTGTCTTTTTCTGGCAATAGCGCATGAAGAAGATCTCTCGCTGCACTTGGGTTTTCTTGCAAGTATTCTAAATGCCAGTGCAGTTCCTGATCTTCTGGCACTTCGCCGCCATCATCCACCTGAAACCACTGGGTCGCAAAGTCGCGCATATCAGACAGGTGATCACTGCTGTCTTCTATCGTGCTTTCAATGGCGCTGCCCAAGTGCTCAAAGTTGGTCATAGGTTTTGGCAAAAAATCTTTGATGCCAAATTTCAAAGCCTTAGCAACATCCGCCATGTCGTCCGTTGCGGAAACCACAATCAGAGGTAACGATGGATACTCCAAGCTCACTTCTTCTGCGAACTCAATGCCATTTAAGACCGGCATGGATAAATCGCTAATAATCAGATCAGGTTCATCCAATCTGAGTTTTTTCAGTGCTTCTAAGCCATTTTCAGCTTCGACAACACCATAACCTTGACTCTCTAAATACCCACCCGCGATGCGACGAAACACAGGGTCGTCATCGACGAGCAAAATTAACTTGTTATCGGGTGCCGGGTATGCCGAATGCACCGCAGCCGTGTTGTGACTTTTGTACATAAGATTTTGCCTCATCTGTCCAAACCCACTAACGTTTCTATTACTATTATTATTTTTGTTAGCTATAAAACTTACTCTTAAAAAATAGCCGCGAAAGTGAATTTATACAAATATTCCGTTTTTTAGCTCAGTTGCATACTATATATACACATAGTCACATTTATCACGACTTATTGACGCGCCTCATATTTTAGCAACTGATAAACGTATAGATTGTAACGACATGTAAAATTCGTACCGGTAATAATGAAATTAGACGACCTAAATCTCTTTAGACTTGTTGTCGAGAATGGGAGCTACACCGCAACTTCTCGAAAAACCCTAGTTCCTGTGGCAACCATTACTAGACGTATTCAAGCCTTGGAAGAATCCCTAAATCTTCGATTGCTGAACCGCCATGCGCGTAAACTTTCCCTAACGGAAGCAGGTGAACGTTTCTTCAATGAGTGCGGGCCGTTATTACAGCGACTCACCTCGATGACTGAAGAACTGTCCGATGAGTGCCGAGGAGCCGCAGGCAAGATCAAGCTCTCTGCGCCTTCTAACCTGACAAAGCGTTTGATGATGCCGATGTTAAACGCATTCATGAAACGATACCCTGACATCAATATCGAGTTGGCGATGAGCAACCACGCCGATGAGCTAGACCCAACTGAGTGGGACGTTATCTTTCGAGTCGGGCCACAACGAGACTCTAGCCTCATTGCACGGAAAATTAGCGGAGTAAAAGATATATTGGTGGCTAGCCCTGAATACTTGGCATCGGTACCAGAGCTAAAACATGCAGAAGAGCTCAGTGATCATGCATTATTAAAGGGTCATCCGCTGATTCGTTGGCAGTTATCTAACGCTTCTGGTGAAACGGTAGTCAATAATGACAAAGGCCGTTTTAGTGCCAGTACTCTCAATATTGTCAGAACAGCCTGCTCTGACGGTTTAGGCATCACGCTTATGCCCGATGTGATGCTAAAAGAGTATATTGAGAATGGTGAGTTAATTAGGGTTCTCAGCGACTGGAGTGCCAACCCGAGAGATATCTATATGCTTTATAACCACAAAGCGCATCAGCCTGAAAAAGTACGCCTATTTATTGATTTTGTTATCGAGTACTCGCAACCGAAATAACGCGACTCGCTTTAGATCCTCACCAGAAATAAGGCAATAAAAAAGGTAATAAACAGGTAATAAACAGGCAATAAAAAAGGTAATAAACAGGTAATAAACAGGTAATAAAAAAGGTAATAAACAGGTAATAAAAAAGCGAGAGTTCATGACTCTCGCTTCTTCATACATGGCTTGGCCGAATTACAAGAACGATACAAATTTCGACAACTCTCTTTCTGGCACTTTCATTGGTGTGCAACCGGGTGTTCCAAGATACAAAAAGCCAACAATCTCATCTTGTTCGCTAGCACCTAATGCTTTTCTCACCTCAGAATCGAACATCCACTTCCCAGAACGCCAAAAACCTTGAAAGCCTTGCGCTACTGCTGCCATTTGCATTGCGTGAGCCGCACATCCTGCCGAGATTACTTGCTCTACCGCAGGGACTTTTTCATGAGGCGTAATTTTCGCAATCACGGTGATCACCATCGGTGCTCGAAAAGGCGCCTTTTTGGCTTTCTCTATCACCGCCTCTTCTCTACCCGCATTAATTGCCGATTGTTCTAATATCGCAGCAAGTTTGTTTAACCCCGTACCTTGTGCAATCACAAAATGCCAAGGAGTCAACGCGGCATGATCTGGCGCTCGTAATCCAGCCTTAATAATATTCTCTAATGCTACCCCCTCAGGAGCCGGCGCTGACAACTTTGCTATCGAGCGACGATTGAGCAATAAATCAAGAGCATCCATTTTACGTCCTTCTATTTTCATCATTTTAGATAAGTTACGCTAATACGTTATTGATAATAGCTCTCAATAATGAAAAAGGCGAACACTAAATGTTCGCCTTGATGATAGCAAAACCCTGATATATCGAGGGATATAGGGAATCACGGCCTAACGTCGCCAACCCGTTTGAGGCTACTCGGCGTTATCGCCTTGTGGTTCGTCTTGTGATTTTTTGGCGTCCGAGTAGAAAGATTCACCAATTCCTGCTCGGGTCAATAACCCATCACATGGCGCAAAACGATTCCCGTATCTTTCCGCATGTTGGTTAAGCATTTCCACAACCGTCTTCACGCCCAGTTTATCAATGTAGCGGAACGGGCCGCCAAGGAATGGTGGGAAGCCGATGCCGAAAATCGCCCCAATATCGCCATCGCGTGCGCTACGAATGATACCTTCATCTAAACAGCGAACCGCTTCATTGAGCATCAGTAAGGTACACCGGATAGCAATATCTTTCTCGCTCGAACGAATGTCAGGATTCAATTTAAGCAGTTTGTAAACCGACTTATCGACCTCCTTCTTCTTACCTTTATAGGAATAAAAGCCTTTATTACTCTTTCTTCCTTTTCGGCCATCATTCAGTAGCGTGTCAAAGACATCCGGGCCCTGGAAACGTTCACCAAGCTCTGAGACTAAAATGGGCATAATTTTCGCGCCAATATCAATACCCACTTCATCCAACAAGGTAATCGGACCCACTGGGAAACCGAAATTAAGCAGCGCTTGATCTAAATGCTCAATCGGCTCTCCTGATAGCAGCACCTCGGCGGCTTCATTCATGTACGGAGCAAGAATTCGATTCACATAAAAACCCGCACAGTCTTTAACGACAATCGGTGTTTTGCCCTGTTTTTTCGCTAACGCGACGACCGTAGAGATCGTTTCGTCGCTGGTCGATTGATGTGGAATCACTTCCACCAACGGCATTTTTTCAACCGGGCTAAAGTAGTGTAAGCCAATCACATTTTGTGGGCGAAGCGCTTTCTCTGCAATTTTAGCGATCGGTAAAGAAGACGTGTTGGTCGCAAAAATAGTGCTCTCTTTCACGTTGCTTTCTACATCCGCCACCATTTGCTGTTTCAAATCAAGATCTTCAAAAACCGCTTCAATCACAACATCCATCGTATTAAAGCGTGCGAAATCGATACCGCCTGAAATCTGCATCATTTTAGATTGCTGTTGAGCTTTAGAAATGATTCGGCGCTTTCGTTGCTTATCAAACAGCTTATTGTTGTATCTCAGCGCGTTTAACACGCCATCATTGGACACATCTTTGATACGCACAGGTAATTTGGCTTTGGTGACGGTAACGTGACTGATCCCTGCCCCCATAAGACCGCCGCCCAATACCGCTACTTGATCGATATTCGCTGGCTCAGCACTGCTGCCGTGCTCTTTTTTCATTTCGGTTGTCGCAAAGAAAATCGAACGAAGCGCTTTAGACTCCTCGGTCATGACCAACTCACCAAAGCGTTTCGCTTCTTGCTCTAACCCTTTTTTGATGCCCTTTTCTAAACCATAACGGATGACTTCCAAAATGCTGTCGACTGCTGGGTAATTGCCCCGTGTTTTCTGCGCAGTTTTCTTTGCCGCTTGTTCAAAAATCACTTTACGACCAAGCCCAGTATTAGACATCAACTTTTCTTTGGTCGACGATTTTTTCTTTTTATGTTTATTTTTGGATGCTTTATCAAGCATGGACAAAGCCACATCAAATAAAATACTTTGCGGGACACAAGCATCCACAACACCCAGCTTTTTCGCTTTTTTAGCACGAAGCTGTTTGCCCGTTAGAATCATATCAAGCGAAGGCAGTAGACCAATCAATCTTGGTAACCGCTGCGTACCGCCAGAACCTGGCAGCAAGCCTAGTTGCACTTCAGGTAAACCAAGTCGGGTTTTATCTGAATCGGTACACACACGGTAATCGCACGCCAGTGCCAGCTCTAACCCACCGCCTAAACAAGGCCCATGAATAGCGGCAACGACAGGGTAAGGCAAATCAGACAACGCCTGAAACATCTCCTGCCCTTGCACTGCGAGCGCTTGCGCTTCTTGGGCTGTTTTGCATTCAGCCAACATGCGAATATCGGCCCCCGCAATAAAGTTGTCGGGCTTATCGGAATGGATAATCACGCCCTTGAGCTCATCTTGATAAGATTCAAGTTCAACCAAAATATCTTTAATTTCGGAAACAAAGGCAGACTGAAGCGTGTTCATCTTCTCGCCCGGCACATCAATTGAAAGCCAAGCCACCTTATTCTCATCCACTTTCAAGTGGAACGCTTTAGACTGAGACATTATTCAACCTCCAAAATCATTGCTGCACCTAAGCCACCCGCTGCACACGCGGTATTGAGCGCCAATCCACCACCACGACGTTTTAATTCACGCAGTGTTTGAGTGATCATTCTTGCCCCCGTTGCTGCAAATGGGTGCCCGTACGCTAGCGAACCGCCAAGTACGTTAAATTTATCCATATCAATCTCACCAATCGCTTTGCCTCGGCCTAAATGCTGCTGAGCAAAACTGTCACTGGCGAACATCTTCACATTAGAAAGCGCCTGCGCTGCAAACGCTTCGTGCATATCGATCAACGTAAGATCGGAAAGCTCAATGCCTGCCCTAGCGAGTGCGATAGGAGTGGCGAACGATGGCCCCATGAGCATATCTTTCTCAACGCCAATGGCAGAAAAAGCGTAGGAACGAATGTAACCCATGACTTCAAGGCCCAGCTCTTTTGCGCGTCCTTCTCTCATTAACATAACAGCGGCAGCACCATCGGTCAGAGGTGTACTGTTTGCTGCAGTGACGGAGCCGTATTGACGATCAAACGCAGGACGCAACTTGGCGTACCCTTCTAGGCTGGAATCTAAACGAATGTTGTTGTCTTTATCTATCCACTTTTTATACGGGTCAGGGAAGGCGGTCATGACCTCACCTGAAATCTTTCCTTCATCCCAAGCTTTTGCTGCAAGCGTGTGGGAACGGTGCGCTAACGCATCCTGATCTTCTCTCGAAATACCATGCGTTTTCGCCATCTGTTCCGCGGTTTGCCCCATGGAGATGCCCGTTGAATACTCCGCAACGGCAGGCGGTACAGGAACCAGATCTTTAAGAGATAGGTTTTTAAGGATTTTCAGCTTTTGCCCAACGGTTTTGGTTTTGCTCAACGCCAGTAAGTTAGCGGCCAGTTTTTTTGACACACCTATCGGAAGAACCGATGAAGAATCCGCGCCCCCAGCAATACCAATATCGATAGTGCCAGAAACAATACTCTCGGCTACATTCGCTGCCGATTGAAAACTCGTTGCACATGCACGGGTCACGCTGTAAGCATCAGTATGAATGTTCATTCCAGTACCCAGCACTATCTCGCGAGCAATATTTGGGGCTTCAGGCATTTGAACTACCTGGCCAAACACCACTTGATCGATCAATTCCGCAGGAACTTCGCTGCGTGCGAGTAGCTCGTTGACCACCATTTTCCCGAGATCAACGGCAGGTACATGGCTAAATTCAGTACTTTGACGAGCGAAAGGGGTTCGAAGCCCCGCAACGATAGCAATACGTTCACCGGAACGTGTTTGCAGTATCTGCTTATTGATATTATTTGGCTTGCCCATTAGTTCTCCTTACATTCGCCATTCAAAACATTTTGCACTCAAAAATAGAGGTCAGACCTGATGCATTGTAACGAAATTGTTAACACAATCAAACGGACGTTTGAATAAACGTGAACTAAGCGAGATTGAGTGAGCCACAAATGAGGGAGCATCATAGATAAGAAGTAGAGCTGGTATTCAAATTTATCCGTTTTACACGTTAAAAGTCGGAACAGTCTGATTAGTTTTTTAACGTTCAGGGTGAGATTAGCCCGATATAGAGGACTACTGCGTAATGAGTGAAACAAGTTAATCGAGTGACCTATTGCGTAAAACAATGGCGAAGAAAAATAAGAACATTAAGTATGAAACAGGCACTTAAAAATATAAGCAAATGAATTAAAAGCAAAAAAAAACCACACAAAGTTGTGTGGTTGGAATGTATAAAGCAATTAACTTAACGCCAATTGAAAAATCAGTTTCCTGATTAGGAGAAAGTAAAGTCAGCCTTCAAAAGGAAGTGTCATCTTGCTCAACACACTAACTCATAGAGTTAGCTAGATGACAGGTTGTACTATAGCCACAATTAAGTATAAGATTTTGAAGTAGATCAATTTTATCTCATATTTTGTGCTCATGACCCCTGGATGGAGACTTATGTGTCAATAATCGAATTCTTTGGAAAGAAAAATCCAAAACGTACGGTCAACTCTGATATGGACAAACAAAGAAAATATGAAGCGCTCGTACGTGCTTATCATCGCGACCTGTTTCGATATGGCTTTTGGCTATGCAAAGATAAAAGCATTGCTGAAGATCTGGTGCAAGAGACCTGCTTAAGAGCATGGAAATCACTTGATAGCTTACAAGATGAGAAAGCAGCAAAATCGTGGCTCATTACGATATTGAGACGTGAGAATGCTCGCCGCTTTGAACGAAAGCAGTTCGATTTAGTCGACATCGATGATTACAGTAATGATGCCATCGTCAGCGATGATGCTCATCACCAATCTGAATGGGTACAAACATTGATCATGAAATTGGATGTCGAATATCGCGAACCACTCTTTTTACAGGTTGTCGGCGGATTTAGTGGTGAAGAGATAGGTTCGATTCTCGAACTCAATAAAAACACTGTCATGACACGACTGTTCAGAGCACGAAACCAATTAAAAGAGATGATGGAGTCATCACAATCTACAAGAGGGCAGCAAAATGGATGATTTAGAATTTCGCCGCCATGTCATGTCTGATCCTAAGCAACGTGATCAAGACATTATAGACGCGATAAACAGCAACGAAGCCAACGCGAAGTTTTTAGACGATGTTCTTGATCTCGACAATAGAATTCTAAAGGCCATGAATGTTGATGTGCCTGAAGATCTCGCTGATAAAATTCTATTCAGCCAGCCAGATGAAGAACCCAATGTTGTTCGGCCTAACTTTGTTAAGCGTTCAATGGCATTCGCGGCCTCTGTTGCTTTTGCCTTTGGTCTGTTAGCGGGGCAACTCAACTGGGGGAATCTGCTTGTTTCTCCTGCTCAGGCGAGTCTGGCTGACACGGCAATAAAACATGTCATTGATGAACGCGACTTTATTTCGCCGCTTGATGAGCGGGTTGGTCTATTTCAGATCAATGCCAAGATGCTGCCGTTTAAAATGAAATTTGAAGATGATTTTCCTTACCATGTTTACTATTTGAATCACTGCGGTTTTGGTGATTCTAACGCACTGCACATGGTCTTTGCCGGTGAACATGGAAGAGTGACCCTATTCATCACCAACATCTCTCAAGAAGATCGTAAGGTCTTTGACCAAAAAGGCATGACGGGCGTTGTTGAACCATTAGCAAACGCAAGCTTAATCGTGGTGGGTGAGGAAGGCGAAAACGTCGCTAAAATTGCCTCGTCGGTGATATCTAGCCTATAAACCGTGCTTATTTCATACTAGGCTCTGATTGCATATCAGGGCCTTTTTTGAGCCTATTTTATAGAGTCTTAACTCTAAAAACAGCGTTTTATTCCCTTTTTCCTGCCAGATAGGCATCATTTCGTTAATTTTCACTGCCAATTTAACGGTGGTCGGATTTGTTTGCTATATACTTGAGTCTAGGATCAGCCACCAACTGAGCATTTGCTCAAATATATCGCCCAACTAGAGGCGAATATTACAAAAAGGAAAAAGCAACTATGAACAACTCGCGTCTGTTTAAAAAATCGCTTCTCGCAGTCACCATCGCCTCAGCTTCTCTTGCCTCTGCGCAAGTAGCAGCAGCAGGTTTCCAACTTAACGCTCAATCTGCAACTGGCCTTGGCCGCGCATTCGCTGGTGACGCCGTTATCGCCGATAACGCATCAGTCATGGCACGTAACCCAGCAGCAATGGCATTGTTTGACTCTGTTGAATTGTCGCTGGGTTTCACATCTATTACTTCTCAAATTGAAGTGAAAGACGCAACTTACTGTGGACCAACTTGCCAAGTTACTGGCGGAGCTATGGGCTCAGAAAACGCCAATTACAGTGATGCAGGCGATACGTCACTTGTGCCAAACATCCATTTGATAGTGCCTGTAAACGATAAGTTTGCATGGGGTGTTAATGCTTATACTAACTTTGGTACAAAAACAGAATTTGATAGCACATACGCTGGCTATGAATATGGCGGTTTGACCGATGTTAAGAGCATGAACCTTGGTCTTGCTGGTTCTTACCGTTTGAACGAGCAATGGAGCTTTGGTGCCGGCCTCGATCTAATCTATGGTCAAGGTAAGCTACAAAGAAGCTTTAGCCCTGCAATTGCAGGCGCATTAGGTACGGACAAAGCACTAGATGTAGATGCTGACGGTTGGGCTGTTGGATTTAACCTAGGTACTGTTTATGAGTTGGACGAAAACAATCGTTTTGGTTTAGCTTATCACTACAGCCCTGAGTTAGAAGCAGATGGAGACGTGACATTTAAAGGTGTTAAATATTCAGACGATACTTTGTTAATGCCACTACCTGATATGCTAGAGTTCTCTGGTTTCCATAAAATAACGGACACTAAATTTGCAGTTCACTATAGTGTTCAGTGGATCGGCTGGAGCGCATTTGATGTACTTAAAAGCGAAAAAGCTGGTGAGCTAAATCAGTATAAATGGCAAGATGGTATGCACTACTCACTGGGTGGTACTTATTTCTTGAATCAAGATTGGACACTACGTGCAGGTTACATGTACGACACGAGTGCACAAGATGAGCTTACTTCGATTTCAGTACCAGATTCAGATCGCCAATGGTTCTCTGCAGGTTTCACATACCATATCGACACAGCATCAAACATAGACTTTGGTTTCACATACCTACTTGGTGACGATGTAAAAGTTTCTGAATCTAACGCAAACCCATTCTTTGGTACTGCGCACCCAACAGGTACAGCGGAAAACATATCTAGTATTTCTGGCACAACTCACGCAAATGCTATCCTAGTCGGTCTTCAATACAGCCGTAGCTTCTAAGCTTTTCACTACTAAAGTAGTCGCTGTTTTTAAGATCGTTAAAGGGCTGGTTTTCCAGCCCTTTTGATATTTTTCCTTCCTGAAAAATTCAAGTCTTCTTCAAAAACCTCTCATTTCGCATCACAGCTGTTCGCTCAAAAAATGAAACAACCTCATAACATCTAGGTTTTTTAACTACATAAATCCACTTTTAAAGATAATTAGACTAAATACTCTAGTTTTACTCTTTTTTATTTTTAAAGTAATAACTCTAAACGTACCATTCAGCCACGATATTGATTCAACTCAGCGAACGGTACGATTACATGGACTTCAATAATTCAAAAAAAACACTACTAGCTAGCGCAGTTGCCTTTGGTCTGCTTTCTACTTCTTCTGCCGTATTTGCCGCAGGCTTTCAGCTAGCAGAATACTCAGCCACAGGCCTTGGCCGAGCTTATGCAGGCGAAGCCGCCATGGCTGATAATGCCAGCGCACAATGGCGTAACCCCGCAATGATGACGTATCTTTCTGGTACTCAAATATCTGTCGGTGCTATCTACGTTGACCCAAACATTGATGTGAATGGACAGATCAACGGCGCGCTCAATACACAATCAGACGATTTCGCAAACAGCGCCGTTATTCCTAATTTCTATGTTTCTCACCAGCTCAATGAGCAACTGGTACTTGGTGTCGCATTTGGCACGAATTACGGCATGGAAACCGAGATGAATAAAGACTTCGCTGCCAATCACTTTGGTAACGAAGCCATGGTTAAAAGCATGGAAGCAAACCTCAACGTAGGGTACCAGCTGAATGAAGCGCTTAGCGTTGGCGGCGGTATTCGTTATGTCATGGGTGAAGGGCATTTCGGTGCAACTTCTCCAGCTCAATCAGAACCCACTCTACCTCAGGGTACAACACTCAAGTACATGGAAGGTGATGACACAGCATGGGGTTGGCAAGTCGGTACGGCATGGCAAATTAACGACGATCACCGAGTTGGTTTCGCGTATAAATCAGAAGTAGAACTAAAACTAGAAGGTTACGCGGAAGGGATCGGCTTTGGCATTCCTTCAGCCACTCGTGATAACGGCTACATGAACCTCGCTCTACCCGCAACCGCAGAGATCGCGAGTTTTCATCAGCTTAACGAGCAATTGGCCATTCATGCAAGCGTAAACTGGACGGACTGGAGCAGCTTTGAAAAGCTAGAAGCTCATTTAGAGACGTACGGGACTCATATGGTCAAGGTCGAAAACTGGGAAGACAACTACCGTTTCGCAATAGGCGCGACTTATCAGCTCAACCAAAAGACCGCACTTCGAACAGGCGTTGCCTACGACACGTCTGCGGTAAATGACAAGAATCGCACAATCACCATTCCAGAAACGGACCGTACTTGGCTTAGTATCGGTGCAAGCCATGACATAAGTGAACAGCTGACTCTAGATGCGGGCTTTACTTACATTCTGGCTAAAGACGCCAATATCAGTGAATCTCGTGGTTACGCATCCGATGATGCAGCTCAGGCTGTTGGCGGCGCATTCACAGGAACAACATCAGGAAGTGTTTGGTTACTTGGCGTTCAAGCGAACTACACGTTCTAGGCTGTGATAGAACAGCAACGATAAAACCAAAAGAGGTGACACAAATACTGTCACCTCTTTTTCTATTCACGTCTTATGTAATCTCATCTTATCTAATCACTGCTTATGTAATCACTGCTCATGTAAGCTGATTAGGACTAAAATTCTTCATCAAGATAGTCATCGAGAAAATCTTCTTCATCTTCATCGTAATTATCTCGTTCAATCTCGGCTCTAAAATCTTGATTCTGTAAATAGACTTCTTTGCTCAGTGCATATGGGTCAGGTGAATCGTAGAGCATGGATTCTTGCGACACTAAACGAGCACGCGACTCCATCCCTTCTAACGCCCACTTGCTTAGCCCAGCCCAAATATTGAGGTAAGAGAGTGGCGCGTACAAGCTGTCGACGACATCTGTTGCTTCACGCACAGTCCAAGGACCATAAGCCGGTACCATCACATAAGGCCCGTTACCTACGTCATAGTGACCAACAGCATCACTGAATACTTTTTCGCCGTGTCTGGTAATCCCCGCTTCAGAAGCAATATCAATCACGCCAAGCAAACCCAATGTTGAGTTCAACCAAAAGCGATTAAAATGATCTAAGGCTTTTTCACCGTTCCCCATAATGAGGTTATTGACCACGCTCGACGGTTCATCCAAATTCGAAAGAAAGTTCGCAATGCCCTTTCGAATCGGCGAAGGGACATAATTGACATAGGCCAATGAGGTTGGACGAACCAAGTAAGGATCTAGATAATCGAAGTTGAGCGCCCACATAGTGCGGTTGAAACTTTCAAACGGATCACCTTCGTTTCCTGATGGGTTGGCTCCAGAACTGTGCGGTGGGTTACCGTTTTCAGGGTTATTCGACAAGGCGCTATCACCCGCCGTGGAATGATTTGGGGCTGAATAACCACGCGCTGCATCATCTGATGCGGAATCATCAGGTGAAGAAGCACAGCCCGTCAATAAAACAGACAGCAGTGTGAGCTTAATAAAACGCACTCGGTTTAAATCCATTTACTTGTTCCATGAAGTAAAGCGTGTAAAAAACAAAAAAGGCCGATGAATGCATCGGCCTTTATTAACAATGACTAATCGTGCATCGTTATGAGTATAACAGCTGATTCGTTATCAATAACGTTTATCAATGACAACGTCAACCGATTCACCAAATTGTGCGACTTGGCTTTCTCCGTACCAGTCACCTTCTCTGGTTGAAACATTACCATCTGTATCAATTCGAACGCGCACTATGTAGCTTTCTAAATCCGACAAGTTACGCCCTGGCATCATACTGTTGCTATCGTCTAAAACGACAGTTCGAGGAAAACTGCCTAATGGGTAGCGAGCCGCAGCAACGGGCATTGGAGAACCGTCCGCACTGTGTACCGATACGATTAACGCATCATTCTCTGCTGCGTTAACGTCGTTACTGATCGCGATAGTGACTGCAACACGGCCACCAGCTGCGGTCATGGTTTCACCCATTTTGTTTTGAGCGCTTTCAATGCTTCGAGACAACATTTCGTAACGGCTGTCTTCTGGGCCAATCATTTTTTGCATCACTCCCCAGAACTTAATCGCAGCTGGGTAATCTTGGCGTTCGAATGCATCAAAGGCCAGCAGAGAGAAAACTCGAAGATCAACATAATCTTGCTGCACTAAGTTGTTCAGAATCGTGCGAGCACGATTTTGCTCCCCTTCATCGTCAGACATCATCAATGCTTGAGCAAAACCAAGCTGGGAGTCAGTGTCAGTGGTATCAAGTCGATACGCTCGCTTCATTGCCCCAATGGCCGTTTCAACATCGCGGTTAGCTAATGCGATTCTTCCTAGCAATAGCCAGCCTGTTGCATCATTAGGTTCAACGTGCAATCGAGAACGCAATCCCAACGTCAAATCGTCCATTTCATCATCAGTGAGCATGACCCCATCAGGGTTCATTAGCTTTTTCGACAATTCTGGCAACGTGTTGGTGACTTCATTCCATTCGATGACTTTATCCATTGAACCAAATTTCGCATACACCCCGTAGGAAAGTACGATCACGAGCAATATAGATGGCACGACAAACGTCATCGGTGAGATCGCCGATACGCGATTAATGTCGCTATCGGTTGGAACGTCATCGAGCAGTGATTGTTTAAGATCCGAAACCAGCTCTTGCTCGTTATCAACCAAACCCTCTTCGGTCTCGACAGCAAGCTCAGACAATCGGTCTTTATATAACGCTTTATTTAGCTCATCTCTCAGGATCTGGTCATTGTTGGCCTTTTGCTTTATCGCAGGCAGCGCAATCATTAAACAACCAAAGAGAATTAATAGTACAGAAGCGACCCAAAATAATGTCATTACTGCTTGTCTCCATCATTTTTTTCATCAAGCAACGCATTCAAACGTGCTTCTTTATCGGCATCCCAGGCATCATCGGCTGTGGCTTTCGCAGCTTTCAATTTTTTGCTGCGCACAATAATCAAGCCAAACCCGATTACAATGATGATGAACGGACCACCCCATAAAATTGACGTCGCAAGTGTCAAAGGCGGATTGTAAGTCACAAAATTGCCGTAACGTGCAATCATGTAATCAACGATTTCTGATTTTGACTTCCCTTCTTTTGTCATCTCATACACTTTTTGACGCAAATCTTGAGCAAGCTCGGCATTTGAGTCACTGATGGTATTATTTTGACATTTAGGGCAGCGAAGCGTATGGCTGAGGTCTTTAAACTGCAATTCCTGTTCGAGCGTATCGAATTCGTAGATATCAATCGCCGCGCTCGCCCCCATCGAAATCGCAAAAACAGCAAAAAATGCTAGGATTAACTTTTTCATTGCTTAGCCTCCGCGAGAAGTTCAGCGTACATCGGGCCCAGCTTTTCCGCCCAGTTACGTGAATTTACATCACCAACATGGCGGTAGCGAACCACACCCTTAGCATCAATCAAAAAGGTTTCTGGTGCTCCGTACACACCGAGATCTAGCCCTAACATGCCATCGCCATCAAATAGGCTAATAAGATAGGGATTACCCAGATCGGTTAACCAGCCGACGGCTTTGTCACGTTGATCTTTGTAGTTCAATCCAATGATTTTCACGCCCTTTGCAGACAATTCGTTTAAGTATTGGTGCTCTGCATAACACGTTGGGCACCATGTCGCCCATACGTTAAGCAGCAACGGCTCGCCTACAAAAATATCCTGACTGTAAAGCTTCCCAGGTTGAGCAAGATCTTCTAAACGAAACTCAGGAACAGGCTTACCAATCAGCACCGACTCTAGCTTAGTTGGGTCGTCTCCCTGTGCGTTTCGAGCCAGCTGCGTAGCAAACACAGCGGCCAATGCGAGAAAGGCGATAAAAGGCAGAAACAGTATTTTCTTATTCATTTATGCCTCCTTTAGACCGCGATCTGCAGCTGACTTTTCATCGCTTTTTCTGAATCGGTAACGTTTGTCACTGATTGCCAAAATGCCACCTAAAGCCATTAATAACGTACCGCCCCAAATCCAGCGAATAAAGGGTTTGTAATAAACACGTACTGCCCATGAAACGTTATCATCCAGGCGTTCACCCATTGCGATATAAAGGTCACGCGTAACGGCTGCATCAATAGCGGCTTCGGTCATCATTGATTTCGATGTACGATAGAAGCGCTTCTCTGCATGCAGAGTATTGACGTATTCACCGTCTTTGGTGATTTCAAAATCGGCAATGAAACCATCGTAATTCGGACCATCTTCATCACGAATTCCTTTAAAGTAAAAATCATACCCTTGGATTTGATAATGCTCACCCGGTGCTAAGCGAACGTCTCGCTCAATGCTGTAGTTCTGAACCATTGCGATACCAATAACGGTCACAGCCATACCGACGTGAGCAAGAATCATCGCCCAGTGACTGCGAGGCAGTTTGGTAATACCGACGGCAAAGCTATGTCTGTGCGTTGCTCGTTCGTAAAGCTCAAAGCCATGCATGATAATGATCCAGTAAGCCATAACCCAGCCCATGAACGCCATACCATTGTAATGTTCAGCAAAAAGATAAACAGAAAGCGCAGCAAGACCCAGTGATAACACACCTGAAATCACCATAGGTTTGATCAGCTTAGATAAGTGATCGCGCTTCCAACGGATAAGTGGCCCAATACCCAGTAAAAATGAGAATGGAATCATGAGCCAAGCGAATAGCATGTCAAAGAATGGCGCACCAATCGAGACAGAACCCAAGCCAAGCTGCTTATGAACCAGAGGCAATAATGTACCGACCAAAACCACCGTCAGCGCAGCGATCAAGAGTATATTGTTACCGAGTAATGCGTTTTCTCTGGAAACCAGATCAAAGTTACCACGTACACGTACTTTGGCCCCTTTAATGGCAAACAACAGTAAAGAGCCGCCAATAACAAAGATCAAGAAGCCTAGAATAAACATTCCACGTGCAGGATCGGAGGCGAATGCATGTACTGACACTAAAATGCCAGAACGTACTAAGAATGTACCAAGTAAACTCAATGAAAACGCTGAGATTGCCAGCAACACTGTCCACGCTTTAAATGTACCGCGCTTTTCAGTTACTGCTAATGAGTGCATCAACGCCGTACCTGCAAGCCAAGGCATAAATGACGCGTTTTCAACGGGATCCCAGAACCACCAGCCGCCCCAGCCGAGTTCGTAGTATGCCCACCATGAACCCAGAGAGATGCCGAGCGTTAAGAAGATCCACGCCGCCGTTGTCCAAGGACGAGACCAACGTGCCCACGCCGTATCTAATCGGCCAGACATGAGTGACGCAATAGCAAATGAAAAGGCGACAGAAAACCCTACGTACCCCATATACAGCATAGGCGGGTGAACAATCAGCCCAGGATCTTGCAGTAACGGGTTTAAGTCACGACCGTCAACCGGGAAAAATGGCAGTGTTCGGTCAAATGGGTTGGAAGTCATGATGATGAACAGCAAGAAGCCGACGGTGATCATGCCCATGACGGCAAGAACCCTTGCAACCGATTCTTGTGGCATACCACGACTAAATGACGCAACCGCGACAGTCCAACCAGCTTGAATGAGTGCCCATAATAGTAACGAACCTTCATGCGCCCCCCAAACCGCGGTTAATCTATAAAACCACGGTAGCTGGCTATTTGAGTTATTCGCTACATATTGAACCGTAAAATCATTAACGTAAAACGCCCATAATAGAACGATGAATGACACCATGATAAGTAAGAACATACCCCAAGACAGTGGCCTTGCAGTATTCATTAACATCGTATCGTTTCTTGATGCACCAACAAGCGGCAAAATACTCAGAAGTACCGCCAGCCCCAAAGAAACGATGAGGGCAAAGTGGCCTATTTCAACAATCATTCATAGCTTCCTTGTTTTTGCTCTTCAGTGTACTGAAGCGGTTCATGCGTTTTTTTCATCGCTTCGGCAATTTCTGATGGCACATATTCTTCATCGTGCTTGGCCAGTACTTCAAAGGCTTCTATTGTGGTAGCATCAGTTAATACACCCTGAGCAACAATGCCTTGTCCTTCACGGAACAAGTCTGGGAGAATGCCTTCATAGAATACCGTCACTGTCGGGCCCACATCACGTAGGTCGAAGCTAACACGTAATGACTTAGGATCACGAGATACCGAACCAGGCACCACCATTCCACCAATTCTCAGTCTTTGCCCAACTTCTGGCTTGCCGCCATTGGGCTTGCCATTGACGATTTCGGTCGGGGTGTAAAAAAGATCCATATTTTGATTCAGTGCGTAAAGCATTAAACCAACCGTTGTTGCGATACCAATAAATATCGCAAGGACAATACCGAGCCTCTTTTTACGTCTTGGGTTCATAAGGTGTTCTCCAAATCCTTCGCTGCATCGATTCGAGCTTGACGCTCTATTTTTGCTTGGACTTCTTTCAGTAAGTCCTTACCACGTCGAATACTTGTGACTAAAATAATTAACATTGATAAAAATGTAATGCCAAAGGCGCTCCACACATAAACAGCGTAGCCGCCCATTTCCAATAGCTCGCTCAGTGAATCAAAATACATAATTAAACACTCCCCTGAGATTTTTTCGTAGCAAGGCTGATGACCCAAGGTCTATGGCTTTCTTGACTGATGATTTCATTACGAAAACGAATCATAGTGACCCAGCCGAAGAAAAAAGCAAAACCAAAGATATTGAGCAGCAGCGGCCACAACATGTCATTTGAAATCGAAGGGCTATCAAACTTCGTAATAGTTGCCCCCTGATGAAGCGTATTCCACCATTCGACTGAAAAGTGAATAATGGGAATATTCACCACGCCGACTATGGCTAGAATACCCGCCGCTTTCGCCGCTGTTTTTTGATCGTCAAAGGCATTATAAAGAGCAATAACACCGAGATAGAGAAATAGCAGAATCAACTCAGAGGTTAGCCGAGCATCCCAAACCCACCATGTTCCCCACATTGGTTTGCCCCACACTGCGCCAGTCAACAGAGCGATAAAAGTGAATACTGCACCAATAGGAGCCATCGCTGAAACAGCCATACTGGACAAACGCACTTGCCAAACAAGGCCAATAAAGGCCGCTGTGGCCATCGACATATAAGCACCCATCGACCAAATCGCCGACGGTACGTGGATATAGATAATTCTGAAACTGTTGCCTTGTTGATAATCAGACGGTGCGAACACCAAACCCCAAATGGTACCTACAGACAGACACAATAGCGCCAGTACCGCAAACCAGGGCATCAACTTACCACACAACTGATAAGAGGTTTCAGGCCTTGCATAAGGATGAAGCCATTTCCACATTGTCTTTCTCACTCTAACTTCGTTAAGACGAACTTAATGTCCGTTCTATAGTTTTTACTCGTAAATTTTTTAATGAACGCTAACGCGAAGTGCCACACTAATGGCAAATGGAGTCATTGTCATCGATCCCGCTAACATGGCCCCCAAAATAGCCAACTGACCATTATAGGCGGCGCCTAATGAAGCCGCATCAATAGCCGACGTCGCAAAAATCAAAATCGGAATATACAGGGGTAAAATCAGCAAACTGAGCAATACACCGCCTTTTTGTAAACCGACCGTAAGTGCAACGCCGATAGCGCCAATGAAACTCAGAGCGGGTGTTCCTATGATGAGCGTCAATACCACCGCTTTCCACGTCTCGTAGTCTAAAGAGAGTAGAATCAATAACAGAGGGCTAATAATAATCAGCGGTAACCCTGTTAACACCCAGTGAGCAAATACCTTGGAAATCACCACGACAGGCAGTGGGATTGGCATAAGCATCATTTGCTCTAGAGCACCGTCTTGAAAGTCATCACGAAAAAGGCGCTCTAACGAAAGCAACGCAGACAACAAGGCCGCAACCCATACAATTCCTGCGGCTATTCGAGCCAGTAGGTTTGGCTCTGGTCCAATACTCAATGGAAACAAAGTAATGACGATGATAAAAAACCACAGCGGATTGAAAATATCAGCCTGTCGTCGGAAAGCGATCAATAGCTCTCGACGAACAATGGTATTCATAGTGGCGATCATCGTTAGCTACCTAATTTGATTTTTCTTAACTTGGGGTTATCTGTAAACATGTCTTGATGCGTCGTTAACATAACGATGCCACCGTTTTCTGCGTGTTGTAGAAAAAGAGCTTCAAGAACCTTAACGCCTTGTTTATCGATGGCAGTCAACGGCTCGTCAAGAATCCATAATTTTTGCTTACTCAGCCAAAGACGGGCTAGTGCGACACGACGTTGTTGACCAGCAGACAATTGTGCAACGGGTACATCTTCTCTACCCGCGAGGCCGACTTTAGTCAGTGCGCTGAAAATAGAGTTTTTATCGTCAGATTCAGGTGAGTGAATGGATTGGTAGAAATGAAGGTTTTCATAAGCCGTCAGCTCTCTCTTAACCCCGGTCTGATGACCAAGAAACAGCAAATCTTGATGGAAAGATTCACGGTTCGATTCAATATTTTCTTGATTCCAATAAATCTCGCCTTCGTCTCTATCGCCAAGCCCAGTAATAATGCGTAACAGTGTGGTTTTACCTGTTCCATTACGGCCTTCCACTTGAACCAATTCCCCTTCATTTACGGTAAAAGACAAAGATTCAAACAGGGCTCTTTCGTCTCGAATGGCAGTGAGCTTTTTTACTTCTAGCATGTGTTGTCATCAAGAAAATTCATGAAACTTATATTAACACAGCCATCGTTATACGAAATAGTCTATCCACATCGTGAGTCACGAAACAACGTAAGGAACTGTTAATATTTAATCACTTTTTGTCTCATTTACCACTTTTTAGTTACAAGTACTAAAAAAGGAAGCAATGCTTCCTTTTTTGTTATCTTCGATGATGACCCGCTCTTGGTCTCTGCTGAGGCTGCTTGTCTGGTGTGCTTTCCAATGGGGGGACTTTTTCTTTTCCCGTTAACTTATTTTGCAACGACATCATAAGTTCAGCTTCCGCTTTTGGCAGCTCACACTCTTCAATGAGCTCATGCAACCCAGCACCAAGTTGGACCATTTTGCTCGCCCTGGTGTAAAGACGTCCATCACTATCTGCATGTTCAAGTTCAGAAACCCTTTCATCTAAGTGCTTGATGATATCTTGCTGTTCACTGAGCTTTTGACCTAGGCCAACGACTACAGAACGAACTTCAAGTAACTGTTTACTGGATTTTTGCAGTTCTTTATCCAAGCCTCGGATTTGTCGATGATAAATCTCATGCTGTTTTTTTGCATTCGACTTAGAGCGATAGACCAATAAGCCCATCACTAAAACAACCAGGCTAAGTGCTCCCGCTATAATGGGAGCCTCAAACAAGAAATCAGGTGCCATTATAGATGAGCCATGTCATCCCATTCTTCATCTGAAAGAAGCTTGTTAAGATCAACCAAAATAAGAAGCTTACCGTCTCGGTTGCTGACACCTTGGATGAATTTAGCACTTTCATCGGTACCAACACTTGGTGTGGTATCAATTTCAGAAGAACGTAAGTAAACCACTTCCGCAACACTATCTACCAAGATACCAATCACTTGTCTCTCAGATTCGATAACGATAATTCGAGTGTTGTCGGTGATTTCACCTTCCATCAACCCAAAACGTGAACGGGTATCAATAACGGTAACTACATTGCCACGAAGATTAATGATGCCTAATACGTAATCTGGAGCACCGGGGACTGGCGCTATTTCCGTATAGCGTAAAACTTCTCGCACCTGCATAACATTGATGCCATAAGTTTCTTCTTCAAGCTGGAACGTCACCCACTGAAGCACTTCGTCGTTAGACTGATCTTTTCTTACTTCGACTTCATTAGATTGAGACATACCTTTTCCTCTCTAAGTCGTTTCCGACACAAATACGTTATTTATCGAGTGCTTTTACATCAAGCCCTGCATTAAGCATAGCTATCAATTCTTCAACGTGAATTAAAGCGCACATTTTTTCTTTTACCATTCCCGCAAGCCAAGGGCGTTTTCCTGCCATTTCACGCCAGCGGACTTTGTCTGTATTGAGCGACTCTGTCCCTTTTAATTCGGTACTAGCAAGTCCCCACATACTTTCACCCAACATCACAATATACTGATAATGCTCTTTATGGCTGTCATCTGATAATTTTTCAGACATCACCCACTCGGCCGTATCAACGACATCGAGCTGATTTTCTTTGCTTGTTTGCAAACCTAGATACCACCCTGGGCGTCCGATAAGGTGACTCAGTGTACCCAATCTATGGATTCCACCCAATTCATCAAGTGGTACGGCAAACATCACACCGTTAACATCAAAATACAGGACTTGAAAATCTTCAGTTCTTTTCGTGCTTTGCCAAACCTTGACCGGGCTTTCGTTAGCTTGCTCAACCGATATATCAGTTTCAATATCAACGTGTTGTTCTACAATTTCTTGTATTTCATGAACCGGTTCTTCGATAATGGGCTCTTCGATGACAGGCTCAACAAGCGCCGTTTCTTCTACCTGTAGGGTCACCGTTTCATCGATTAAAACATCGTCGACTACGGGCTCTTCTACCACGGTCCAGTCTTGCACCTCTCGCTCAGCTTTGGCTTCTTTTTCCGCGGCTATCTGTCGCGTATTTTGCTCAAGGATTTCGTCTAAATCGAGCTCAGCCACAGGATTACTTGATTCTAACTGCTGTAAGAGTCGCTCTACGTCTTCCAGATTCGGAACAGCGATATCATCGTCATGAAGTTTATAGAATCTTTTTTCAGTTTGAGCTTCAGGTTGCGGCTCTGGCTCTAGTTCTGGTTCTAATTCAGACTCAAGAAGCGCCGTTTTCGCCTCCGACATTGCTGGCTCAAGAGTTTCCGTGTCCTCTCCGTCCAACATCGCAGTAAAGTAGTCATCGAGAGCTTGCTCACTAGAAATCATCGATGAATTACTCATTAATGCTTAACCTCTCGAGAAATAATAATAATTGCTTGTATGCGAATACGCCTCTGCTTCCCGCTGCGAAGTGCGAAACGGGTAAATGCCGCAAGCTAGCATCACGAAATTTAGTATCAATCGGAACCGCTGAATTCCAAACCTGATCTGGGTAGTCTTTTTTCAACTGGTTGAGCGTATGTAATGAAGCATTAGTTCGTTTGTCATACATTGTCGGAACGATGGTGACTTTAAACGCTTTATTCCGTGATTTCTGCATAATGTCCAAGGTTCTGACCATTCGTTCTAAACCTTTCATTGCCAAAAACTCGGTTTGAACCGGAATAAGGATACGATCACTTGCTGCCAGTGCATTAACCATCATGACACCCAAAATAGGAGGGCAATCAATCAAGACATAATCATAATGTTCACGCAATGCAAGAAGTGCACGTTTCAAAATCAAGCCCATACCACTTCGGTTACCCATAACTCGATCCAACGTCGCAAGTGACATATGAGCGGGTATGATATCGATCCCCTCGACATCTGACTTCAAAATCAAAGGGGTAACCGTTTGAGTGGTGTATTCTTTCAGTTGAAACAGATCAAATAAGCTTGCCGGCACATCGTCGGAATCATAACCAAGGTAGGTTGTTAAAGAACCATGCGGGTCAGTATCAACCAATAGCACTCTATGTCCTTGCTTACTTAGTAAGCCCGCTAAGGTGACGGTAGTGGTGGTTTTCCCTACGCCTCCTTTTTGGTTTGCTACGCTCCAAACTATCATTCAGTTCCCCTACCCTAGACCGACTTCGACGAGCATACGCTCTGCAATGCGATCTAGTGGTAAATCTTCGGTAGAAAGTCCCGCTTTTGCTACGGCCTGTGGCATCCCATAAACAACGCAACTTTCTTCATCTTGTGCCCAAATAGTGGCTCCTGCTGTCTTCAGCATTCGAGCGCCTTCTCGTCCATCCGCTCCCATACCCGTCAATACCATTGAAAGTACTTTGTCTGTATAGATTTTAGCCGCAGACCCGAAGGTAACATCAACACAAGGTTTGTAATTCATGCGTTCTCCGCCATCGATTACTCGTAACCTTGCCGAGCCCGGTCGGCCGTCAACCATCATCTGTTTGCCTCCCGGAGCCAAATACGCGACGCCCGGACGCAATACATCACCATCTTGCGCTTCTTTGACTTCAATCTTACACAGTGAGTTCAGTCGACTCGCAAACGCAGACGTAAACGTGGCCGGCATATGCTGAATAAGCAAAATAGGATGTGGATAATTTTGCGGGAGTTTCGTTAAGATCTTCTGCAAAGCAACGGGGCCACCTGTTGAGGTTCCAATCGCCGTTAACTGGTACTTTTTACCACTGGCTTTAAATCGAGTTGCAACCGTTGGAGCCGCAGGGCGTGTGAGGCGCGTACCCACTGCTGGCTTCGTTGCCAACGAGGATGTGCTCGCTGATGGACGAACAGCAGGAGCCGCTCGTCTCATCATCGCACGCTTAGAGGCAATCTGAATAACACGCTGTTGCAACAAAGACACAGCATCATCGCGGTTACGTGCAATGTCTTCAAATTTCTTAGGTAGAAAATCAAGAGCGCCCGCGTCAAGAGCGTCAAGCGTGGCTTTTGCTCCATCGTGAGTCAATGACGAAAACATCAAAATCGGTGTTGGACAGGCCGCCATTATTTGCTTAACAGCAGTAATGCCATCCATAACCGGCATTTCAATGTCCATGGTGATGACATCAGGCTTGAGAGTTTTCGCTTTTTCTACCGCCTCTTTGCCATTCACGGCAACATCCATCACTTCTAATCGCGATTCCGCATTAATTATCTCGCTCACTCTGCGTCTAAAAAAGCTAGAGTCATCAACCACGAGTACTTTAATCGCCATAGGTTCCCTTTTATCTACTGACTGCGACTAGATTCTTGAAGCGGCAGCGTACTGCTTCAACAAGTCTGGTACGTCTAAAATGAGTGCGATGTGACCATCACTGGTAATTGTCGCACCTGCCATACCCGGTGTACCTTGTAATAGTTTATCAAGGGGTTTAATGACCACTTCTTCTTGACCAATCAAAGCATCAACCACAAAGCCAACTCGTTGACTGCCAATTTGAACAATCACGACATGACCATGGCCTTTTCTCAATTCAACCATTCCGTCTTGAGGCGATAACCAGTTCTGCAAGTAAAACAGCGGGATAGACTTATCACGAACAATGATCGTCAGCTGTCCATCGACAATATTGGTTCGGCTTAAATCAAGATGGAAAATTTCATTAACACTGGCCAGAGGCAGTGCAAAAGGATGACCAGCAACGCCCACCATTAATGTCGGCAAGATAGCCAGAGTTAGCGGTACCTTGATGGTTATTTTGGTGCCTTTGGTCAGCTCTGAATCAATATCTATCGAACCATTAAGGGTATTGATCGCGGTTTTCACCACGTCCATTCCCACGCCACGTCCTGATATATCCGATATTTTTTCTTTGCTTGAAAAGCCTGGCATAAAGATTAAGTTGAAACACTCTTTATCCGACAGGCGAGAGGCGGCATCTTCATCCATCATGCCACGATTGACAGCAATAGAACGTAATTTATCAGGGTCCATACCACCGCCATCATCAACGATGGCCAATTCTATATGGTCGCCTTCTTGAGAAGCTGAAAGTATCACTTTACCGTTTCGAGGTTTGCCGGCTGCTGCACGATCATCGGGCATTTCAATACCGTGATCGACCGAGTTTCTCACCAAGTGAATCAGTGGATCAGCTAACGCTTCAACAAGGTTTTTATCTAAATCGGTTTCTTCACCACGCATTTCAAGCGTGATGTCTTTATTCAAGCTACGAGCGAGGTCACGGACGACTCGAGGGAAGCGGCCAAATACTTTCTTGATTGGCTGCATTCGAGTCTTCATCACCGCGCCTTGCAGATCAGCGGTAACGACATCTAGGTTAGAGACCGCTTTTTCCATTTCTTCATCATCACTATTCAGCCCTAGGCTTAAAAGACGATTTCTTACCAAGACTAACTCACCAACCATATTCATAATGGTATCAAGCGTAGATGTGTCGACTCGGACAGTGGCTTCCGCTTGAGGCTTTTTAGCCTGAGCCGCTGGCGGTTTTGCTTCCTGTTTAGGCGCCGGTGGAGGAGGAGGCGGAGCCTTAGGTGCTACAGCAGCTGGTGCAGGGGTTGGTTTTGGAGCCGAGTCTACTGGCTCTACTGGCTTAACGGCAGCCGCTAACTCGTCTGGAGCCGGACCATTACCTGCGCCATGCAAATCATCAAGAAGTTTCTCAAACTCTTCATCAGACATCAAATCATCACCACCTTGAGCCGCCGGTGACTGAGGTGCTGATGACTGAGGTGCTGGTGCGCTAGAAGCGGGTGGTTCAGGTGCAGACACTGACGATGAAGCTTGAGGACTTTTACCTGAGCCATGGAGCTCGTCTAACAATTTCTCGAACTCATCGTCGGTAATATCACCGCTGGCTTCTGAACTTGGAGTCGGTGCCGTAGGAGCAGTAGGGGCCGATGATTCAACAGAGTTAGGGGCTGTGCCTTTACCGTGTAACTCATCAAGCAGCTTTTCAAATTCATCCTGAGTGATGTCATCGACAGAGTTTGATGACGTCACAGCTTCTGGCGCTGAGGCGACGGGCTCTGGTACCGTTTCCACGACCGGCTGTGGCGCTTCTTCGACATGAACCACTTCCTCAACAAGTTCATCTTCAGACTCTGGTTTACACAATCTGTGAAGCTCATCCAGCAACCCTTGCTCTGCCGCTGGAAGAGGTGTCGAGTCTTGAACCGCTCTAAACTGCTCATTGACTGTGTCTAGAGCTCGTAGCATGGTGTCCATAAGGCTAGAAGTCACTGAACGCTGTCCATTACGCAAAATATCAAAGACATTTTCTGCGCCATGACATGTATCAACAAGCTCAGTTAAGGCGAGGAAGCCTGCACCACCTTTAACGGTGTGAAAGCCTCGGAAAATGGCGTTGAGTAATTCTTTATCGCTAGGGTTATTTTCTAGCTCGACAAGTTGCTCTGAGAGCAATTCGAGTATTTCACCCGCCTCAACTAAAAAGTCCTGTAGAATATCTTCGTCTAAATCATAGCTCATACGTTACCCCTAAAACCCAAGACTTGAGAGCAAGTCGTCGACTTCATCTTGAGATGAAACTGCATCCGTTCGTTCATGAGGATTCAATATTGGCCCTTCTGGACTGATCGATGCTTTATTGTTGTTATCATCCGATTCTTGTGTTTGTTTTTGATTGGTACCAAATACCGTAAGAATCTCAACTAAGCGGTCTTCGACTTCGTTAACTAAAGTGATGACTCGGCTAATGATTTGCCCAGTAAGATCTTGAAAATCTTGAGCCATCAATATTTCAGTTAGCTGACCTTTCAGCTCGGTGCTGTCACCTTCAACTTCAGTGAGTAATCCATCAATACGGTGACACAGCGTTTTAAAATGAGCTAACTCTATCCGGCCACTCATTAACTCATTCCACTGCGGTCTGACTTGCACTAGACCTTCATGGAGATTATCAGCAATTGGCATACAGCGATCGACCGCATCCATTGTTTTATTGGCCGCAACTTCCGTCTTCTCTATAACGTATTTGAGTCTATCGCGAGCATCCGGAATCTCGTCTTTCGCGATTTCACTCATCCGCTCATCTAAATTGAAGTGCTGGAGTGAATCGTGGAGATCTCGAGTCAGTGTGCCTATCTCTTGGAGCATGGCATTCTCACCACCTTCATAGATAGTTTTTACCAGCAAATTAGCTTCTTGCTGTTGCTCACCTTCAAGTAACTCGACAAGTTGTTTTGCCTGTTCTAGTGAAATCATCCTGATTTTGCCTTATTGCGCTTAATCAATGTCTACAACTTTTGGCTTATAAACGCTCAAAAATCTTGTCTAGCTTTTCTTTAAGCGTAGCTGCAGTAAATGGTTTAACAATATATCCATTCACACCAGCTTGAGCGGCTTCAATAATCTGCTCTCGCTTTGCTTCCGCAGTGATCATTAACACAGGCAAATGCTTAAGTTCATCATCAGCTCGGATATTCTTGAGTAAGTCGATTCCTTGCATGCCAGGCATATTCCAGTCTGTTACCACAAACTCAAATTCGCCCTTTTTTAACATTGGCAACGCTGTAAGACCATCATCAGCTTCTTGGGTGTTATTAAACCCCAAGTCACGTAATAGGTTTTTAACGATACGACGCATTGTTGAAAAGTCATCAACAATAAGGATCTTCATATTTTTATTCAAAATTGCCTCCACTGAGTTTGATATCAGTGATTGTTATTCATGTTCCGTCCAAGCACTTAACTTTGTACGTAGACGCTGCATTGATTGGCTTAGTATTTGGCTAACACGAGATTCGCTTACACCAATGACTTCACCAATTTCTTTTAAGTTTAACTCTTCATCATAATAGAGCGAAAGTACTAAGGCTTCACGCTCTGGTAACGATTTTATTGATTCAATGAGTGCTTTTCTAAAAAACTCATCGGCAACACCGCTAAATGGCGTATTTTTATCTTCTTCTACTGGAGAAATGGCATCGTCTGAAATACCCAAATCTTCAATACCAACCAGACGAGAACAATTTATGTCTGTTAATGCAGTGTGGTACTGTTTTAACGACATATCTAGGTGATTTGCAACTTCTGTGTCGGTTGGGTCTCTATTTAGTTCACTTTCTAGCGCTGAGATGGCTAATCCAATTTCTCGGTTGTGCTTGTGAACCGAACGCGGAACCCAGTCACCCCGTCGGATATCATCGAGCATTGAACCTCGAATTCGAATGCCTGCATAGGTCTCAAAGCTTGCGCCTTTTGTACCGTCATAATTTTTTTGAGCTTCGAGTAGACCGATCATCCCAGCTTGAATCAAATCATCAACTTGGACGCTAGGAGGAAGACGTCCTATGAGGTGGTGCGCTATGCGTTTGACCAATACAGAATACTTCTCCAAAAATAATTTTTGGCTATTTTGATTCGCGTATTGATCGTAAGTCAGCGCTTTATTCACTCAATGATTCCCCTAATATATCGGTCCGATTTAGTAAACGTTCTACGAAAAACTCCAAATGCCCACTAGGGGTTTTGGGGATTGGCCATGTCAACGCTTTATTCGCTAATGAACTGATGGCCAACGCGGCTGGAGAGCGTGGGTACGCATCTACAACTATCTTTTGTCTTTTAACCGCTTGACGTACTTTATCATCTAATGGGATACATGCTACGAGTTCAATGCTGACATTCAAGAACCTCTCTGTGACCAAGGTCAACTTTGCGAATAATTCTCGGCCTTCTCGGTAGCTCCTGACCATATTTGCAACAATCTTGAAGCGTTGAACTTGATGCTCTGTACTTAAAAGCTTAATCAGCGCGTATGCATCGGTGATTGAGGTTGGTTCATCACAAACCACGACAACCACATCTTGAGCAGCACGAGAAAAACTGACAACCATATCTGAAATACCCGCAGCGGTATCTATTAACAATATGTCCATTTCTTCTTCTAAGCTACCAAATGCACGAATTAATCCGACATGTTGTGCGTGAGATAGCTCCGTCATGCTTTGTGTGCCAGAGGTCGCAGGGATTATTTTAATACCATGAGGACCTTCAACAATCGTATCTCTTAGCTCACACTCGCCCGCTAATACATGACCTAAATTCTTTTTAGGCCGTATTCCGAGCATAATGTCGACGTTTGCTAAACCTAAGTCCGCATCGAGCACGGTCACTTTTTTACCTTGACGCGCCATGCAGATGGCTAGCCCCAACGTTACGTTTGATTTGCCAACGCCACCCTTACCGCCCGTCACAGTAATGACTTTCGTCAATGACGGTTGCGTGAGTCTGCGTAGGCCACTTGCTTGATCGTGAATCATTTTATCTGTCATATAGTTGCGCCGCCTAGAGCCCCTCTCCGGAGTCACTATTCCAGTAGTGAGGTTCATTGTCTGTCGACTTTTCAAGTAATTCGTTCGCTTTCGCTACCATGTATTTTGGCTGAGCCAGTACGATATCTTCCGGTACTCGCTGACCATTTGCGATGTAAGCAACTGGTAACGCGTTTTGAACGATAACACTTAAAAATTCACCTAAGCTGAGTGATTCATCCAGCTTAGTCATGATGCAACCAGAGAGCGGTATTCTTCTAAAGTGCTCAATGGTTTCTTGTAATACTTTTCGCTGAGCGGTAGCTGGTAATACAAGATAGCTGTGTATTACTTCGCCACTTTCTTGCATAAGGGTATCTAGCTGCTCAGAAAGCCTGACATCTCGCTGCCCCATACCAGCAGTATCGACCAAAATCAGACGGCGATTTCTTAGCTGATATATAACATCGGCTAACTCATTGGAATCTTTAGCAACTCTTACTGGGCATCCCATAATTCGACCGTAGATCGATAATTGCTCATGAGCACCAATTCGGTAGGTATCTGTTGTCACTAGCGCGACATTATCTGAACCGTATTCCATTGCAGCACGGGCGGCCAATTTGGCAATCGTTGTTGTTTTGCCAACGCCAGTTGGACCGAGAAGCGCAACAATGCCCCCACGTTTTAGGATATCGGTTTTTGCAACGGGAATCTGATCCGCAACCAAACCGAGCAATGCTTTCCAAGCCTTCGGTGGAACGGTATCTTCGGGAATGTAACAAGCCAATTGATCCGCAAGCTCTAGTGACACGCCCATTCTCTCGAGTCGTTTAATCAACATAGCACGCAGGGGCTCACGTCGCTCCACTTCTTGCCACATCAACCCAGAAACTTGGTGCTCTAAAAGGCGTCGGATGGACGTCATTTCTTCGCGCATCCCTTCCAATTCTTCGTTATCGACTTTTTGGTCATCTCGGCGAGGTCTGTCATAACGAGTGGGATCAAGCTTAGGTGTGTTTCGTTCCGAACGTCTGTCTTGCGCGATCAATTTTGCGAGTGGCGATTCGGGGTTAGACAGCATCCCGTTGGGATGGTTATCATTCTTTGATGTGTTTGTATTACTTGCATTGTTAGAACGACGATCGGCAGCTTGTGCGCTTCTTTGGCGCTTTAACAATGCAGTTAACGAATCTTCATTTTCAGACCGGTGCTCTGGCTCTGGTTCGCCATTACTGTATTGCTTTAACATATTGGCAAAGCGTTTTGTCATTGACTTTCCAGAATCTGCGCCTGCTTGTAAGCTCACCTTATCTTGTTCAAGCTCACGAGGGGTAGGCTGAGGCTTCGCGGTCGCAGCTTGTGTGTAATCATTGCGAGGGCGAGAATTGTAGTTTTTGGTCGAGTTATTACTGGCTTGGTCACCATCTACCGCGGCCACAATTTCCACACCACCGGCGACTTTTTTGTTGGACATGATCACCGCTTCCGCACCAAGTTCTTCTTTAACTTGAAGCAGTGCAGAACGCATATCTTTGGCAAAAAATCGTTTAATCTTCAAAGTCTATGTCCATATCTGAATTGGGGTTGCGCATGACGTTAATTTCCGACCGCTTGCACAATTCGTATTTGTTTCTCATCTGGAATTTCTTGATAAGACAGCACCCTCAATGAAGGGATGGTGTTCTTAACAAACTTCGCTAGGGTTGAGCGTAGAACACCAGACGTCAATAATACCGCGGGTTCACCTTTCAATTCTTGTTCTTGAGTCGCTTGGCTTAAAGAGCTTTGTAGTCTTTCTGCTAATCCAGGCTCTATCCCTGCTGACTCTCCCCCTGAGGCTTGCATTGTCTGATGCAATATTTGTTCCAGCTCGGGAATTAAAGTTATCACCGGCAACTCAGGCTCTATACCATTGATTTCTTGCACAATTAATCGTTTTAACGAAATTCTGACCGCTGCAGTCAAAATGTCAGGTTCTTGACTCTTACTTGAATACTCGGACAAAGTTTGAACGATGGTCCTAATGTCGCGAATAGGAATAGCTTCATTGAGTAAGTTTTGTAAAACCTTTACAACGGTACCTAGCTGCAATTGATCGGGGACGAAGTTTTCAACCAGTTTCGGAGCACTTCTTGACAACATTTCCATGAGATTCTGAACTTCTTCATGGCCAATCAGTTGTGAAGCATTATTGGTTAACAGCTGACTCAAATGCGTAGCCAGTACTGTGGATGAATCCACAACCGTATAACCTAGCGCCTGAGCATGTTCACGCTGCTCTTCGCGAATCCACACGGCTTCTAAACCAAAAGCGGGGTCAATGGTGTGTTCTCCTTCAATCATCCCGTAAACTTGCCCAGGGTTAATCGCAAGCTCTTGATCTGGCCTTATTTCGGCTTCTCCGACCGCCACACCCATAAGGGTAATTCGGTAACTGTTTGGGGTTAACTCCAGGTTATCGCGTATATGGACCGCTGGTATCAGAAAACCAAAATCTTGAGATAGCTTTTTACGTACCCCCTTGACACGTTCAAGAAGCTCGCCCCCTTGATCACGGTCTACTAATGGAATCAATCGATACCCAACTTCTAAGCCAATAATATCAACAGGTTGAACATCATCCCATGACAGCTCTTTGGGCGCCGAGGTTTCTTTTTCTGTCGTTGCTGGCAGTTTAGCGTCTTCTTTGGTTTTGTTCTGTTTACGTGTGATGAAGTAAGCACTTCCCCCTGCAATGGCAGCCAGTAATAAAAATGCAAAATGCGGCATTCCTGGTACTACACCCATGACAGCTAAAATGCACGCGGTTATGGTCAGCGCCTTGGGGTTATCAAACATTTGGAAGACGAGCTGTTGGCCCATGTCTTCGTCTGTGTTTTGACGTGTTACCATCATAGCCGCACCAATAGACAGCAACAACGACGGTATCTGTGCTACCAGGCCATCACCAATAGTCAATAGCGTGTATATTTCTATTGCTTGGGAGAAACTCAGATCATACTGCACCATACCTATCGACAATCCACCGATGATATTGATGAAAAGGATCAAGATACCGGCGATGGCGTCCCCTTTCACAAACTTTGAAGCACCATCCATTGAGCCATAGAAATCGGCTTCTTTAGTCACTTCAAAACGGCGTAATCGAGCTTGGTCTTGGTCAATCAACCCTGCATTTAAGTCAGCATCAATTGCCATTTGTTTACCTGGCAATGCATCAAGTGTAAAGCGGGCGCTTACTTCCGATATACGCCCTGCACCTTTTGTGACAACCATAAAGTTGATGATCATCAAGATTAAGAAAACAACCAAACCAACTGCGTAGTTTCCACCAATCACAACGTTACCAAACGCTTCGATCACTTTACCCGCCGAGCCAGGCCCTTCATGACCATACAATAAAACGACACGGGTTGACGCGACATTGAGTGCTAGGCGCAGCAATGTCGCGATAAGGAGGACGGTAGGAAAGGCAGCAAAATCTAATGGTCTACGGGTGTAAACGGTAACGAGTAAAACCACCATCGATAAGGCGATATTAAACGTAAATGATAAATCGAGAATAAACGCCGGAATCGGCAATACGATCATGCCCAACGTTGCTAACACCATTATTGGTGCGCCTATCGCTGGTAGGCTACGCTGAGGGATTGCTGGGAGTTTATCCGCAAACGGAAGAGTAAATTTCATAGAATCGCTAGTAGCCCAAATTGAAAAACTGGCTTGATTTTAATAAGTTCAGTAGTGATGCAAGATTTAGTCCATTGAACACGTCAAAATTATGACTTAACTTTTTTATTGTCATGAGAGGCCCAGAACACGCAAAAACGAGCGTTGCAGGCCATTTGCTCATCACCCTAGATACGTTTAACGATGGATATTCCAGAGCAATTTTCCGTTTTGTTTCGATTCATCAAACTCAATGCAAGCAAGCCCAGAGGTCGGGAACATAGGAGGTGCTAAGTCGGTTGCAAATTCAGCGGTCAAGTAGCTCACCAGTGGTAAGTGAGAAACCAATAAAATCGACTCAACATTCTCAACCCCGATAAGCGCATTGACATAGTCAAAGACCTGATCAGACTGACCATAAGGGGTTATATCATCACAGGTTTCAACATTTGGACTCGAAAACTCTGAGCTTATGGCCTGCCATGTTTCCTGTGCTCTTAAGTATGGGCTAACTAACACCTTGTCGAATTGAGAAAAGCCCTTCTGACTGCACGCTTTCGCAACATTGATTGATGCAGAGCGCCCACCAGCGGTGAGTGCTCTTTCAGCATCCGATGCAGCAAAGTGCTCCGCTTCTCCGTGGCGCATAATAAAAACTTTCATTTTAAGCTTCCTACAATTTTTGGGGCTATTTGGGCTAACCGTTGACACTTCAATGGCAGTCTGTTGCTGCTCTATTATTGCCCGTGAAATATGGATAATTATATCAAGTGCATTGCCAAACACTCTGCCTTTTTTAACAATCTATTGAAATCCGAGACTTAAGTAACGTTTATCGCGACTTCTCACTGCTCTAAGTTTGCAGCAGGCGATTTCAAGGCTCATACTTAATGCAATTTATTACCATTTTAATCTTTACGTTCCTCGAAACGGAGTTTCATCGTGCATTTAAGCCCAAATGATACCAACACTTATCGCTACATTACATTGTCTAATGGGTTAAGAACTCTGCTTGTCCACGATCGCAATGCTCAGAAGTCAGCGGCTGCGTTAGCGGTTCAGGTTGGGCACTTTGATGACCCTGACAATCGCGAAGGCTTGGCGCATTTTCTCGAGCACATGCTCTTTTTGGGCACAGCGAAATATCCTAAGATTGGTGAGTTTCAAAGCTATATCAATCAACACGGTGGAAGCAACAACGCATGGACGGGGACTGAGCATACCTGCTTTTTTTTCGATGTCGCGACAAAAGCGTTCGAACAATCACTGGATAGGTTCAGTCAATTCTTTACTCACCCTCTTTTTAATCAAGATGCCCTCGACAAAGAGCGCGAAGCGGTTGATTCTGAATATAAACTAAAGCTGCAAGATGACGCTCGACGGCTTTACCAGGTGCACAAAGAAACGGTGAATCCCCTACACCCATTTTCTAAGTTTTCAGTCGGTAATATTGACACGCTTAGTGATCAAGAAAGTGGCTCGATTCGGGATGAAATTATTGCCTTTTATCAGGACCATTATTCCGCAGACCTTATGACGCTAACGATGGTGGGAAGCCAATCTCTCGAAGACCTCGAATCACTGGCCCGTGATAAGTTTTCTGCGGTCACCAACAATCACCTGCAAGGAAAACACATATCTATACCTTATGTCGGTGACAACAGCACGGGCATCTGGGTGCAAGTTGAGCCGGTAAAAGAGCTTAGAAAACTGACCATCGCCTTCCCTCTCGACAGTATTGATCAGTATTATCAATCTAAGCCATTATCTTACTTAGCCCACTTGCTCGGGTATGAAGGCGAAGGCAGCTTGATGTTGTCACTCAAAGAACAAGGCTTAATCACCTCACTGTCGGCAGGCGGAGGAGTGAGCGGTAATAATTATCGAGAATTCACGATCAGCTGTACATTAACACCAGATGGGCTAAACAGTACCGATCTTATTGTGCAATCTATTTTCCATTTAATTCGTATGATTGAAAAGGATGGCTTTGCAGAGTGGCGATATAAAGAGAAACAAGCGGTTTTAGAGTCAGCGTTTCGTTTTCAAGAGCCGACGACACCACTCGATCTAGCCAGTCACCTGGTTATCAACATGCAGCATTACATCGAGCAAGATGTCATCTACGGTGACTACATGATGAGTCACTACGATGAGCCTTTGATCCGTTCGTTTCTGGCGAAGTTCACTGCCGAGAATGCGCGTATCACCGTTGTAGCCAAAGGGGGAGAATACGACAAAATTGCAAAGTGGTACCACACCCCCTACTCGGTCAGTTCTATCAGCCAAGAGCAGTACACACTTTATCGTTCTCCCTTGCAGCATTGCACTTTGACATTACCTCCCAAAAATACCTTTATTTGCTACGATTTGGACCCGCACCCCGTCGAAGTAGAAAGTGATATTCCAGAGGTCATTGAGCAGCAAGAAGGCTTTACGTTATGGCATCTGCAAGACAGCCAATTTAGAGTCCCTAAAGGGGTCATTTATGTTGCTATCGATAGCCCTCACTCGGTGTCATCAACACGAAACATAGTGAAAACGCGTCTCTGCGTAGAAATGTTTTTAGATACCTTGATGAAAGAGACCTATCAGGCTGAGATAGCCGGTTTGAGTTACAACCTTTACTCTCATCAAGGCGGTGTCACCTTGTCCATCTCTGGCTTTAGCCAAAAGCAGGCGGACTTACTGGGCATGATTCTTTCCCAGTTTGCCGACAGACAATTTAAGCCAGATCGCTTTGAATCAATCAAACAACAGCTGTTGCGAAATTGGCGTAATGCATCACAAGATAGGCCAATTTCCCAACTTTTCAACGCTATTACGGGCATTTTACAACCTAACAACCCGCCTTATTCCGCGCTCATTAAAGCCATTGAAACCATCGAGGTCGATGAACTGGCAAAATTTGTTAACGATATTTTGAGCGAATTGCATGTCGAAATGTTTGTCTATGGCGATTGGACCAGGCCTGCGGCTCTCGAATTAGCGGAGACATTGAAAAATGCATTACGTGTCAGTAATCAATCTTATGAAGAGTCATTGAGGCCACTCATCATGCTTGGGAAAAATGGCACCTTTCAAAAAGAGGTCACGTGCAATCAAGATGATTCTGCTGTCGTTGTTTATTACCAATGTGAAAACACCCATGCCAAGAGTATTGCTCTGTATTCACTGGCTAACCACCTGATGTCTGCCACATTCTTTCATGAGATCCGTACAAAGCAACAACTTGGCTACATGGTAGGCACTGGAAACATGCCGCTTAATCGCCATCCGGGTATTGTTCTGTATGTGCAATCACCCAATGCCGCTCCCATCGATTTGATCAGTTCAATTGACGAATTCCTCAATGCTTTTTACATGGTGCTGCTTGAACTCAATGAATACCAATGGCACAGCAGTAAACGAGGCCTTTGGAATCAAATATCAACACCCGACTCAACCCTGCGCGGACGAGCACAACGGCTCTGGGTATCCATCGGCAACAAAGACAGCAACTTCAACCAAAGAGAAACCGTGCTGCAAGAACTTAAGGAGTTAACACGAAGTGATATGATCCGTTTCGTTGTTAATGAACTAAAGCCCCGAACGGCTAACCGCCTCATTATGCACACCCAAGGGAATGCGCACCATGAAGAGGACGCTCTGGATCTTGGACAAGAAATTGGGTCTATCAGTGAGTTTCAACTAAGACCAAGAGATTGTAATTTGGGTTAAGCCTGTTCGGACTCAACAATCTTTTTCAAAGAGTGGGGGTGGAGTTTGATACACACCCCTTTCCATTTAAACGCAACCGTCGGGTTATTCAGCCTTTCCCCTTCACCTTTAGGGCTTGATAGTTTGATGCTGATTCCACTGTCTTCAAGTTGATGATAAATTGCCCCAAATTCAGGGAATTGGTGTTTTAGATCCGCTAGATAGGCGTCGGCACTGAGAGCATCACTCGCCACAACGAATTCGACATGCTCCCACGTTTGCTCTGGATATACTTTACCCTCGGCAGGATAAGGTAACTCCAAACATTCAATGGGCCAATCTAATGCTCTCAACGGCACATGAAACTCGATAACAATGATCGGCCTACCATTGATCGAGGCTTGCGATAGCACCTTGCCTTCTTTTTGCCATTCAGCATGCGCTGATCTTGCTAGCTCTGGGTCATTGATTCGCATGGCAATGTGATCCGCTTGATATTGAGCCAGATCCAGTCGCAAAATAGAACCCAATTGGGTGATTTTCTGCATAAACTCTGCAAGTTTCGCTTTCATTTGAATAGGCGCTAAGTTCGCTTCGGTAAGGCATGAGGTCATTGTAGGAGTTCCAAAACATTGATTTCGCCATAATACTATCAATAAGCCGATTAAAAGTGGACAAATTCCCCGATAACTCTCTATATGATTGCCTATAAAGTTGCTATTATGAGCGCCAATTACAGAACAATAGAAGTTACGCGTTTAAGCTCAATGACCGAACTGACTGTCCGAACCGATGGCCAGAACTTAGATGCCTAATTTTGCAATTCCAATGAATTGAAGGAAACCCGTGTGAATATCCAAGCACTTATTAATGACAAAGTATCTCAGGCTCTAGAAGCCGCTGGCGCACCTGCAGGCTCTCCTGCTGCTGTTCGCCAATCTGCAAAACCACAATTTGGTGACTATCAAGCAAACGGCGTGATGGGCGTTGCTAAGCGACTAGGCACTAACCCACGAGAATTTGCTCAAAAAGTATTGGACGTTCTAAACCTAGACGGTATCGCTTCTAAAGTTGAAATCGCAGGCCCAGGTTTCCTTAACATTTTCCTGGATGAAGCTTTCCTAGCAAAACAAGCAGACGCAGCATTGGCGGACTCTCGCCTGGGTGTAGCCGTCGCAGAAACGCAAACCATTGTTGCGGATTACTCTGCGCCAAACGTTGCGAAAGAAATGCACGTGGGTCACCTACGTTCAACCATCATCGGTGATGCGGTTGTTCGTACTCTCGAATTTCTAGGCCACAACGTTATCCGTGCTAACCACATCGGTGACTGGGGTACTCAATTTGGTATGCTTATCGCAAACCTTGAGCGCGTTCAGGCTGAGTCTGGTGAAGTTTCCATGGAACTGGCTGACCTTGAAGGCTTCTACCGTGAATCGAAAAAGCTTTACGACGAAGACGAAGAGTTCGCCGTTAAAGCACGTGGCTACGTAGTGAAACTGCAAAGCGGCGACGAGTTCTGCGCACAGATGTGGAAGAAGCTGGTTGACGTTACTATGATTCAAAACCAACGTAACTACGACCGTCTAAACGTATCTCTTACTCGCGATGACGTCATGGGTGAGAGCATGTACAACAGCATGCTTCCAACTATCGTTGCTGATCTGAAAGAGCAAGGCCTTGCTAAAGAAGACGATGGCGCACAAGTGGTCTTCCTAGACGAATACAAGAACAAAGATGGCGATCCAATGGGCGTTATCATCCAGAAGCGTGATGGCGGTTTCCTTTACACAACCACCGATATTGCGTGTGCGAAATACCGTTATGAAACATTAGGTGCTGATCGTGTACTTTACTTCATCGACTCGCGTCAACACCAACACCTAATGCAAGCCTGGACTATCGTTCGTAAAGCAGGTTACATTCCAGAATCTGTGTCTCTTGAGCACCACGCGTTCGGCATGATGCTAGGTAAAGATGGTAAGCCATTCAAGACTCGTGCAGGCGGTACTGTTCGTCTTGCTGATCTTCTTGATGAAGCCGAAGTTCGTGCCGCGAAACTCATTGAATCTAAGAATCCAACGCTGGCAGAAGACGAGAAGAAAGCGATCGCAAACACAGTAGCAATGGCTGCGGTTAAGTACGCAGACCTTTCTAAGCACCGCACTACAGACTACGTGTTCGATTGGGACAACATGCTTGCGTTTGAAGGTAACACTGCACCGTACATGCAATACGCTTACACTCGTGTTGCTTCGGTGTTTGCTAAAGCTGGCGTTTCTATGGACTCTCTTGAAGGTGAAATCAAAATCACTGAAGAGAAAGAGAAAGCACTTATCGCGAAACTTCTACAATTTGAAGAAGCGGTACAGTCTGTTGCTCGCGAAGGTCAGCCGCACATCATGTGTAGCTACCTGTTCGAACTAGCGGGTCAATTCTCTAGCTTCTATGAAGCATGCCCTATCCTTGTGGCTGAAGATGAAACCGTTAAGCAAAGCCGCCTGAAGCTTGCTGCTCTAACTGCTAAGACAATCAAGCAAGGTCTATCGCTTCTAGGTATCGACACTCTAGAACGCATGTAATTACCATTGAATTACAATGATTAAGTACAAAGGTTGATGTGAGGACATCAACCTTTTGTTTTATCTAACGTATACTGATTCAAACAAAATCAATGTGAAGACGATAATGAGCTTTGAACTCCACCCGCAGCTTGCAAAAGACACCACAGTGATTGGTGAGTTTCCACTGAGCCTTGCACTTCTGAGCAAAGACAATGCTGTGCCTTGGGTTATCCTCGTGCCGAAACGCGCCAACCTAAAAGAGCTGCATCATTTACCAATGAAAGAACAACAGCAATTCTTACTTGAGTCTCAAGCGGTCAGCCAAGCACTAGAGGCAACGTTCCAACCAGACAAATTGAACCTAGGTGCGCTGGGCAATATGGTGCCACAACTGCACATCCATCATATTGCACGTTTCAAGGATGATATCGCTTGGCCTGGTCCTGTATGGGGAAACACCAAAGGTGAACAGCGTACTGAAGAACAACAAGCTGCTATTCATACTCGTATTCAAAACGTGTTATCACTCAGCTCTATCTTTAAGAAAGCGTAAAACGAACGGGTCGATTTTCGTTTGAAAAAGACGCAGATCATAGAATACAGATGACAAAAAGCCGCTCACCTAAGGTTGGAAAGCGGCTTTTTTAGTTACCGTACTTATGCAGATGATAACTATCGCATAAAAGATCGAACTACATCATCACGTTAAGCGATAAGCCATCTTGTTTGCTGATGGTGTAGCGAACACGGGTTGTATGGCCATGTTTGTTGGTGTCGACCAAACGAGATACTTTCCCTTTTTTGACCCACACATTGAGCATTGCATCGACGCCATCTTCACTCATACCAAATTTTGAAGCCAGCTCTTTACGCGCAGCAACGCCCTGGCTATCAATGTATTGATGAAGTTCAGTTAAAATCATACGACCTGCACCTCTAGCACTTTCTGCTTAGTTCCAACGTTCTTAAATACGCGATACGTCACGACAAAACCACCAGCGATAGCCACCATCCAAACGGAGCTGCTAACCGGGTGAGCAGCAAAGTTTGCCGCTTGGTAGTAGAAGGTCGCACCAAAGTACCCAAGGGCCATCGTCCAAACTGCGATAAAGCGAGCAAACATCTGACCAAACTCACGAACGTATGCACCCATTGCAGCGACACACGGTGTGTACAGCAAGATTAGGATTAGGTAAGCAAACGCAGCATGACCTGATACAAATTTGTCTTTCAAGTTACCAAAGATAGAGGTGTCAACCTCTTGATCCGCCGCCACAGAGCTTGCGTCAGACAAATCACCCACTTCAATACCTAATGGATCTGAGTAGCTCAAACCAGATAAGTTTTCAGGGATAGTCATTACCGCTTCTTGCAGGGTTGCTGCTAAGTCAAATTCAGCCGCGTCTTCATCAGATGGCGTGGTGTATAGACTGTTTAATGTACCTACGACGGCTTCTTTAGCGAATATACCCGTAATAATACCCACAGTTGCAGGCCAGTTTTCTTCCGTAATACCGATCGGTTGGAACACAGGAGTGACAACTTGAGCCGCTTTAGATAGCACGGAGTTCTCGCTGTCCTCGTTACCGAAAGTGCCATCCATACCCAATGAGTTTAGAAAGCTAAGAATAGCCACAACCATCACTATCGTTTTACCTGCACCCAGTACGAAACGCTTCAGCTTCTGCCAAGTTTTTAGCATTACGTTTTGCACTGTCGGCAATTCGTAATCTGGCATTTCCATTACTAAGCTATCGCTGCTACCTGGATAGAGAGTGTTCTTAAGGAACAGACCCGTAAACACAGAAGCAACGATACCCATGATGTACAGAGCGAACACAACATTTTGACCTGCGCCAGGGAAGAACGCTGCAGCGAACAGCGCATATACCGGTAAACGTGCACCACAAGACATAAATGGCGCCATTGATGCAGCCAGTTTACGTTCACGCTCTTGGTCAAGAGTGCGAGTTGCCATAATAGAAGGTACGTTACAACCGAAACCAAGTACCAGTGGCACAAACGCTTTGCCTGGCAAGCCAATCTTTTGCATCACTTTATCAAGTACAAATGCCGCACGAGCCATGTAACCCGAGCTCTCTAGTATCGCTAAGAATAGGTAAAGCGCAGCGATAACGGGTATAAAGGTCGCAACGGTTTGAATACCGCCACCGATACCATCAGCGAGTATGGTGACTAACCAAACAGGTAAGTGCTCATCTAATAAGTAATGCCCACCATCAACCAGTATTGCACCAACACTAATATCAAAAAAGTCGATGAACGCACTACCGATGTTGATGGAGAACATAAACATGAAATACATGATGACAAAGAAGAAAGGGATACCGATCCATTTATTCAAAATGAATTGGTCTGCTTTCTCGGTAAAGCTGCGACTCAGTTTACCTTCTGTTTTGCGAACCTTTTTACATAGTTCATGCAAGTAAGTGTACTTTGTATCGGCGACCAACAAGTCGATATCTATATTGCAGCTTGTTTGTAGTTGAGTGACCGTGTTTCGCTCCTCACTACTCAGTGTATTGAGTACCAAGCGATCATTTTCTAATGCTCGAATGGCCAATGCCCGGCGGGTCACCGTTGTATCCGCGAAGATCGGTTCGATTTGTTTAATGCAATGCTCAAAATCACTGCTATAGCTAAGGTCTAACTCACGAGGTGGGATACCTTGAACAATCCGCTTATGTAGGCTCTTTTTAAAGGCACTGACTTTTGATCTATCGGTGGCCGATAGCTCGATAACTGGACACCCAATCACTTTCTCTAATTTTTGGGCATCAATGTGCTGTCTTTCTCTTTTTAGCGCATCTATTTTATTAAGAACAACAATCATTGGTCGTCCTAATTCTCTTAATTGAAGCGTCATATAAAGAGAACGTTCTAGGCATGTCGCATCAACGACATTGACAATAAGGTCAGCAGGGTGAGTCAACACCGCTCTTGACGCAATGGATTCATCAATGCTGTTCGCATCGTTACCACTGTCTAATGCATAGATTCCCGGTAAATCAGTCAAATCGAAATCTTCACCTGCATGAGAAAACGAGCCTGTCTTTTTTTCTACCGTGACGCCAACCCAATTGCCCACTTGTTGCTTGGCACCGGTGAGTGCATTAAATAACGTGGTTTTACCACTGTTTGGGTTTCCCACCGTCAATATCTGGTAACTCATTCGCTGATCTCCACTGTAATTTGAGCAGCAATGTTATGTCTGAGTGCTAAAGAAACACCTCTTACATCCACCTGTAGCGGATCACCTAGCGGGGCCCTTCGGATCAGTGTTACTGGCGTTTTGGGAAGCACCCCCATCACCATGAGTTTTTTTCGAGTGTCTAGAGGCATTGAGTCAAAGGATTTTATGACTGCGCTCTCACCTTGTTTTAATTCAGATAACTTCATATTCACGCCATATCAATGGTAATGAGAAGGATTATTATTAACAGTGGCGATTGTAGAGGTAACTGACCTTGAAGATATTGTGTGAAATCAAACTTTCCAGTAATGGTGATGTCAATTTCGTAAGTTATCGCTACGTCAAAAACGTCAATTTGTTAACTTCACCTCTCAATCAATGTCATCTGTTTTTTTACATGAGCTCTCATGATTAAATTAAGTTAACAAAAACAGTTGCTTATAAAATCCCACTAGCATGTCGGTTTTCTTACATTACATTGTCGTTAATTTTATACGTGAAATAAGTGGTCTAATTTATAGTTATTCACGTCGAGAGGGTTTTCCTCTAAACAAATTCCAGAGGTGGTGTGGTTCCTACCATACCACTCCGGCAGCAAGCGAAGGTGTCATTGACACCCGTGGTATAGTCCCCCGGCTATGCCACGACATTTTTTTTCTTTGTACACGTCAAGTCTCTACTTCTAGCTTAACCTCATCACCTCGATACACACCAAACCGATTAAAATAAAACCAATAAGATAACGGCTACTGACCGTCTTTGTTCTTTGTTCTTTGTTCTTTGTTCGAGTCTATTCGCCTTCATTGTTGCCATTTATTGGCGATAGATATGAATAGATAGATATGGACTTGAAAATAAGAATGAATAGAGTGACTGAAGTTTTAGGCGTGGCTTATGAAGAGTGTTTATGACATACCCACCTAGCGGAGAAAAGTACCTGATTATACTTTTCTCGTCCAGAGTTGGGATTTGTTACCATTGATACGTCGCTATCTTTGACTATGATTTATTATTCTGAGGCAGCTCGTTGCCCTCGATGAACTGTGTTGGTGAAACACCGAAGTGATGCTTAAATCGTTGGCTAAAGTATGAAGCATCGTTATAGCCACAATCAAAAGCGACGTCAGACACTTTATCGCCGGCTAATAGTCTTTTGGCCGCTTTTTCTAGGCGGTATTCATTAAGGTACTCTTTAAAGGTTTTGCCATAGTTTGCTTTAAAGCGTCTTTGGAGGCTGCGTTCTGAGATGAAAAGCAGTGCGGCGGCGGCGGCTGTACCAAAATCGGCATTTTCATAGTGTTTGCCTACCAAGCTCTCTATTTTATACATCCAATTTTGATCGGCATTGCTCACCCCTTCACGTTCATTTGATTCGCTTTCTTCAGCGTCATTATGGTCAGGTACTGCATTGGTTTCAGCGACGGGCCAAAAAATTTCTATCAAATTACGCTCTTCAGAAATAAAATACGCAAGCTTGCCTCCACTTTCGGCAACAAGCGTAGGTAGGTTGTGTACACTTAGATCCATAGAAGTGACTTGTTCATACCCTTCTAGGTCGGGAAACGCCCGACCGCTGTCGATCATTTTCAAGGCAGCGATACCATCAGCACTACTCACCTCAATCTGGATGTTTTGATTTTTAAAACACCGCTCTAAAACACTATCAAGCAATGTATTGATCACGACATCTAAATTGAAGTTGCTAAGCTCAACCCAAACGCTTTCCTCTGCACTGTTAAACTCGATACAGATGCCTGACTTTGTCAATTCTGACTGCCAGCCGGATAAAACCGTAGAGGTCACTAGAAATAAATCGAATATCTGCTTAGTACCGCTGCCATTACTTTTTGCATCACGAAGAATTTCCAACTCCTTAGAAACCAATCTGATGATTTCTTGAGAGGATAGTCCTCTCTCTCTTCGATTGTTACGCGCTAGACTATTCAAGTTGTCCTGTACTGAAGTGATCACTTGATTGTAAATTAGATGCCTAACTTCCAACTGCTTCCTCAGTTGCTTGTTATTCGTGAGCAAAATGCGACTTTGATGGCGTAATTGGTTGGTTTTTAGAGAGACTTTTGCTTTTAGCATTTTATTTGATGCTGACATCAGACGAGATCGCCAAAGCGACACTAGACCAACAAAAATCATTGTCATCAAAACGCCAGCGACAATGGCCCAAGCACTAAGATACCAGGGCTCTAAGACAACAAACTCTTGCGACGTAAACTCACTGTCACCGCGAATAGAGGACGCAACTTTGAGATGCAATGTATGTGAACCAGGCATTAAATGATCAAAGGAAAGTTGGCGTCCTTCTAGTTTGAACCACTCCTTCTCGTCATCCATACGATAATAAAGACTATCGATATTACTTCGTGGGACAACACCCATTAAAAATCCGACAGAATCACCGTAATTAATGGTAAAACGCTCCGACAGCTTAACGCCTAAACTTATCGGTTCTTGATTCACGCTTATCTGACTAAACAGGAGCTGGCCAGTCGGCAAAGGATCGTTAAGCAGTGCTGTTTCACTGACTAGAATTAGACCTGTTGTTGTGCCCAGCAATAGATCATTAACACCGTTGTTACTGGGGTCACATAGACTAGAAACAAATTCATTGTTTAACACGCCAAATGGCGCACCTATATGTTTGCTCAGCTCTCCATCACTGTCATAGAATGACAAACCAGCGGTGGAGGTTAACCAGATTCCACCCTGGTTCTGAATAAGGCATTTAGGGCTGATATTTTGTTCCACCATAGAAATGGGGAAGATGTGTTCTTTTTTGTCCTCAACTCTAAATACACCGTAAGTAGAAGCAACCCAGATAGCCGTATCTACTTCCTTGATGGCAACAACATGACCGTATTGACTACTGTCTTTATAAAAGCGAACCTCACCATTTTTTAATTGGTAGAGGCCATGATCCGTACCGATAAATAATCCGGACAATTCTGTTGCTCTCAGCAGCGTCACGCTGGCTGGTTTAAATCGACTTACCATCCATAGATCACCGTGATCTTTAAAATGACTGGTATTCAAGTTATAAGACCATAGGTTCGATCCTTTGACTCCCCATAAGTTGCCTTTTGAATCTAACTCTATCTGCTCTATCGTTTTGGATTTTATACTATTGGGTAATCCATCATCCGCGATGACATTGCCTGTATTGATGTCAATACAAACAATGCCTGATCGTGTTGCTACCAACAACATATCGCCGTATTGAGCTAAATCGAACACTTCACTTTGATCATAGATTAATGTTGTGGAAGGTTTGTCTTGCAACGCCACAAGGTATAATGCTTTATCTGAGACCAACCAATGGCCTTCTCGATTTTCATTTTTGACAATTTTCTTGAGTGATTCCCCACCACTGTTATAGGTCAACATGTGCGTCGGAATTCGGCGAAACTTTTCACTGTAGAGTGAAAAGTAACGAATACCTTGTTCAGTCGCGATCCAAATCCCCTGACGCGTGTCATTGATAAGAGAATAAATTTTATTTCCAGTAAGATCGTATTTAGCGCTCACCCCACCTTCTAGCTGTTTGGTTTCACCGGTAGCGAAAGAATAAACAAATAATCCTACTTCTGTTCCAATCCAATATTCATTCTTTGTTTCGGCGATAGAAAGAACATGATGTTCACTTATAAATTTTGGCGGCGCTTGTGGCTGAGTAATGTCGATAACAAGCGCCCCTCTTATTGATCCAACTACTAATTCTCGCCTTGATGCTGAGAAGTACAATGTTTCTATGTAGTGCTTGCCAGAAGAGGCAACATGAACAAGCTCAGACTCATCGGATAAAAACACGCCAGAATTTGTCGCTAACACCCATTTAGAAAAAATGAATTGAGCATCATTGATATCAACCCGACTGGCATCGCTTGATTGGTAAAGTTGCATCAAAGAGTAGGTATTGAAGTCGCCAGTATCAATATGATATGTATAGAAATTACTATCATCGGCCACCCAGATATAACGTTTAGATGAACCGATAGATCGTATGTTTGTACCGGGGGTTAAGCTAAGTACTAGCTCTCTTTGGTGATTAGGTTTTGAACGATAAATTTCATTATCGGCAAATGACCAAAAAGACTGGTCTAAATAAACCAATTGCTCCGAGATGAAGTCTAATGCGGAACCGCTACTTGGTAGGGTATTGTCACCATCGTAAAAAACAACACGCCCATGAACATCATGGATCCAGATGCCACCTTGCTCGCTGAGGAAGAGTTCTTTTGCAGCAATAACACGCCCTTCTGCCTGGGTCGACAAAGGGTAAAAAATTGAAGGCATACTGTCTATCGCTACCGCTAATCTTGGTAACGAAGAGAAGAGAATGAATAAACAAAAACGAAATAGCAAACTATACCCTTTCAGCATCAAAGTCCGTGTATTGCTACGCCATGAAAGAATAATAGTCACACATTAAAGTTAAGCGAACGTTGCTTGTGCTTTTAGGTGAGTGTTTTTTTGCGGCGCTAATTTTGCAGTGTATATGAACCCCTGCAGATATTCAGCTGACAATACCGCAAAAAAACGTTTTGTTTGTAGTTTTAAATGTATCGCTGGTCGATCGTGGGTTTATTTAAGGCACTCGACAAAGCTGTCGGCCAGAGAATGAATAAACACAAAGTAGCTATCGGCCTGAACAGTAATCTCTGAACCAATAGGATCAAGCTCTCCTAGCCCTACATTACTACCTCGGGTTACAGACTCTACAATTGCTGGGGTAAATTGTGGCTCTGAAAATACGCACTTGGCTTGATTTTCCTGTAAAGTTTTCTTAATCGCTATTAGGCTTTTTGCACCTGGCTTCCTATCCGGGCTAACGGTAAAGTAACCCAAGTGGTTCAATTGATAATCGGATTCAAAATATCCATAAGCGTCATGGAAGACATAGTAGCCATTTTTCTTAACTGGTTTTAGCTTATCTTCAATCAGCGCTTTTTCTTTTTTTAACCGCAATTCAAACATCTGATAGTTTTGTTGGTACTGCTCACGGTTGCTCGGCTCTAGTAAAGATAAGCGATCAGCTAGGGCCTTTGCGACCTGTAATGTAGGCTCGTAACCTAACCAAAAATGAGGATCATGGTCACCATGATCATGACCATCATGTTGACCATGGTCGTGATCTCCTTGGTACTCTCGCAAGGCAAGATGAGGAATGTCACTTAATGTAAGTACGTTGTTTTGATTCGACAAAACACCGGTTAAGAAGGGTTCTAAATCGTTCCCATACCAAACCACAAGATCGGCGCTACGGATACGTCGTATGTCAGAAGGACGCAATGCATAATCATGAGGGGACGTGTTGTTTGCTAGCAATACATCGGCATCACCGGCGTTGAGCGTTATTTCAGTGGCGATCATTTGAATCGGCTTAATGCTCGTCAGTAGGTTCATTGCCCAAGCAGAGTTAATATTAAAAAATAGGATTGAAGCAATTAATAAACGAAATCTCATTTGCGTGCCAGTCATCGTTCTGTAGAATATGAAGGGAATGGATGTTACATTATAACAATAGCTAATTGCAAATGAGTTCTATTTATGCCCCCCTTGATTGAGTTAAACAATATCTGCGTAACGTTTAACAATAAGCGCGTCTTAGACAATGTTAACTTAACACTTGAACGAAAAAAAATAACCACGCTCATCGGGCCTAACGGAGCCGGAAAGTCGACCTTAGTTAAGGTTTTACTAGGCCTCCAAAAGGTTGACTCTGGAATCGTGAAACGTGGGGCTTCATGCAAAATAGGCTATGTTCCTCAAAAGCTAAGACTGAACGATGCGCTCCCCCTGAATGTAAAACGCTTTTTGCAATTGGCTGGGCGCTACAGTGCGCAAGAAATTCTCGACGCATTAAAATTGGTCAAAGCTGAGCACCTTATTAGTAACAACATGCATCAATTATCAGGTGGCGAAAATCAACGTGTATTAATAGCAAGAGCTTTACTACAAAGACCAGACGTATTGGTCCTTGATGAGCCAGCACAAGGCGTTGATATACAGGGACAGATTGACCTTTACAATCTTATTGATGATATTCGCCATCGGTTTAGCTGCGCTGTTTTTATGGTGTCTCACGATCTTCACCTAGTGATGGCAAAGACCGATGACGTGATCTGCTTACACCACCACATATGCTGCTCAGGATCGCCACAAGACATCACGCAACACCCAAGCTACATCGCGCTATTTGGCCACAGTGGTCGTGAATCGCTCGCTATCTACCATCATCAGCATGATCATCACCACCATGATTTATCCGGTAACCCTGTAACCGGTAATGCCACAGAATGCGCCAACCATAACCACGGACACACTCATGATTGATTTTCTCCTTCCTTCACTTTTGGCGGGACTCGGTATTGCACTGATCGCTGGACCGCTGGGATCTTTTGTTGTTTGGAGAAAGATGGCCTATTTTGGCGATACTTTAGCCCATGCTTCTTTAATGGGCTTAGCACTTGGCTTTCTATTGAACATTAATCTCTACTTAGCGTTGCTTGTTTGTTGTCTAGGTTTAGCATTGATTCTTGTGACTCTGCAAAAGCAAAAATTGGTTGCAACTGACACGTTACTCGGCATTCTAGCGCACAGTTCCCTCTCTCTAGGCTTAATCGCCGTCAGTTTTTTAGATTCTGTTCGTATCGATTTAATGAGCTATTTGTTCGGAGATTTACTGGCTGTCGCTCCTGCTGATTTAGTTATAATCTACGCAGGTGTGGCGGTCGTAGCCATAACACTGTTCATTTTCTGGCGACCATTGCTTTCTGCGACAATCAATGAAGATTTAGCGGCTGTCGACGGGATCAACATCGACTTAATGCGACTGATCCTCATGCTCATGGTTGGGCTGGTTATCGCCGTAGGAATGAAATTTGTCGGTGCACTGATCATGACGTCACTGTTAATTATCCCGGCAGCGACCGCTCGAAAACTGGCTCAAACCCCTGAACAGATGGCCATTTTCGCTTCGATTATTGGTGCTCTTTCTGTCTGTGGCGGGTTGTATTTGTCCTGGCACTTTGACACCCCTGCAGGGCCATCGGTTGTCATCAGTGCGACTTGTATGTTTATGCTAAGCCAGTTTGTAAAAGCGCCTAGGAGCTAATTCAAGCTGTATTCAACAAGCGTTTGTTGCCGTCAATTTATCGACTATAGACGCTTAACAAAAAGGCTTCCAACTGGAAGCCTTTTTAGTCTCAATTTTAGACAACGATAAAGAATAATCTCTTTTCGTTACGCCCCTTCATTGTGTAAATCAAGATTAACTAGCTCGGCCTCAGATTCAGCTTTAGCATCATCGCCACGTAACGATTCTACGTACTCTAGATATTCTTGATTAATATCACCCGTGACGTATTCACCACTGAATACCGACGCCTCAAAACGTGCAATGTCTGTATTGCCAAGGCCAACGGCTTCAACAAGGTCGTCAATCGTTTGGAATATCAGTTCATCCGCGCCAATCTGTTTACAGATCGCATCGTTGTCACGGCCATGCGCAATCAGCTCGTTCGCACTTGGCATATCAATCCCATACACGTTAGGGAAACGAATTTCTGGTGCCGCGGAAACCATGAACACCTTCTTCGCGCCTGAATCTCTCGCCATTTCAATGATCTGTTCTGAGGTTGTCCCACGAACTATCGAATCGTCTACTAGCAGTACGTTCTTATCCTTGAATTCAGAGCGAATTGCGTTGAGCTTACGGCGAACTGATTTTTTACGCTGCTGCTGACCCGGCATGATAAACGTTCGACCTACGTAGCGGTTCTTAACGAAGCCTTGACGGTATGGAATGTCAATCGCTTGGGCAATTTGCAATGCGATGTCACACGATGTCTCTGGGATTGGGATAACCACATCAATATCAAGATGGCCATATTCATCTTTAATACGTTCACCCAGTTTTCTACCCATTTCAACACGAGCACTGTAAACGGAAATTTTGTCGATAAATGAATCTGGTCGAGAAAAGTAGACATACTCAAATAAGCAAGGGTTTAAAACCGGGTTGTCTGCACATTGCTGTGTAAACAACTGCCCATCAAACGTTGCGTAAAGCGCTTCGCCTGGTGCCACATCACGTACAAAATCAAAGCCAACCGCATCTAAAGCGACAGATTCTGATGCGACCATATATTCGGTGCGACCATTGATTTCACGCTTACCTAAACATAATGGGCGAATCCCGTTTGGATCTCTAAATGCAATCATACCGTGGCCAATAATCATGGCGACAACAGCGTATGCGCCACGAATAGTGCGATGCACGTTAGTCACAGCACGAAAGACATCTTCAGATGTGACATTCCCTTTAACCATATCAATTTCATGTGCTAACACATTTAGCAGCACTTCCGAATCTGACGTGGTGTTGATATGACGGCGATCTTTCTCTGCTAATTTTTCACGAATTTTGTGAGCGTTAGTTAAGTTACCGTTATGAGCTAAAGTGATACCAAATGGAGAGTTAACATAAAATGGCTGCGCTTCAGACGCACTAGAACTGCCTGCTGTAGGATAACGTACATGACCGATACCCACATCACCTTGTAGGCGTTGCATGTGTTTTGCTTCAAAGACGTCTTTCACTAAACCGTTTGCCTTACGCAGACGGAAACGATTGCTTTCTATGGTACAAATACCCGCAGCATCTTGGCCACGATGCTGCAACACAGTCAATGCATCATAAATAGACTGGTTTACAGGCGTTGCGCCCACGATTCCAACAATACCACACATGGCCTAACCCTCGATTATCGACAATTGCTGGCGCTACAGTGCGCCAGATAAAAAAGTTGATGTTGCTTGTAAGTGCTCGAAAAATGGCGCGATGATACGGCTAAACTCAGGTACCAATTGCGAACTTTTCCACCACTCAGAACTTGGAAGTGCTGTGAAAGCATCCATAAAAAACAGTGCTGCCGAGACGATCAGTACCCCTCTTAACGCTCCGAAAACAATCCCTAAGATTCGATCGGTCCCCGATAGCCCTGTCTTTTCGACAAGCTGAGCGATAACGTAATTCACTAATGCTCCAACAATGAGCGTAGCGATAAACAGCACTGCAATCGCGGTTCCATTGCGAAACATGTCATCTTCAATATTGGTGAAATAAACCGCCAATTTTGCGTAATACTGGCTGGCAATAAAGAATGCGCCACACCAAATAACCAACGACAAAGCTTCTTTAGCAAAACCTCGAACTAAACTGATCAAAGCGGATAGCCCGATCACCCCTAAAATGACAATATCTAACCAATTCATGTTTTCTGCATCTTAAGTTGGCGCGCATTTTAACAGAAAAAATGCTGACGCAAACGTTTTCTTATGGATTTAGTGGTTTAAATTTAAGCAATCGACCATTTGAACCGGTAATTTTCTTTAGTTCAACCAGCTGTTGCTCAAGTTTACTTTTTGACACATCAGGGCCAATAATGACACGGGTGAAACCATTCTCGTTCTTTGTATGCGCCTGATAGCCTCTTTTCTGTAAATCTTTGACTAAAGTTTCTGCGTTATCTGCATTTTTCAATGCCATTAACTGAATAATCCACGCACTGTCTACATAGTCATTTTTTTCATCTACAGAGTTTACCTTCGTGGGTAACGGTTGGCTTGTGTCTGCGACTTCGCCATCATTTGTTGTATCGCCGACGGTGAGTTCTACAGGCGACTCAGGTAACACAATCTGATCTTCAACTGGATCGAGAAGCTCAAACACTTCCATCTCACTTTCAAGCTCTGGCTTTATAGGAATACTCGCGATTTCATCTTTATAGTGCTCCTTTTTACCATCGAGTAGGTCTGGCAGTACGATAATTCCCACTGCAACTAAGATAACCGTACCGACTAAGCGGCTATGGAATTTACTGGCCATTTATTCTCCTTTATCTCGCCAATGCTCTAAGACTTCACCAACCGTATGAAATGATCCAACGACGATAATGACATCTTGCTGGTTCGCCTGTGTCAATGCGCCATTAAATGCCTCTACGGGGTTAGAGTACTTCCCTTGGTAACTCGGCAAATGAATACTTAATTCTTCGACAGAAGCCGCTCTAGGGCCGTGAAGAGAAGCTGGATACCAATAAGTCACAACTGAGGTTAACTCGTCTAGCGTCGATTCAATGTCTTTGTCATGAAGCATTGCCACGACAGCGTGTATGCTCTTATTTGGATACTGCTCTTGAAGTGATGCCACTAAGTATTTAGCCGAATGTGGATTGTGCGCGACATCGAGCACGATCGTTGGATCGGTGGAGATAACCTGCATACGCCCAGGAAGCTGTGCCGACTTCAATCCATTAACAATGTTGATATCTGTCAGTTCAAGGTTCGCCGCGGCAAGTGCCATCAAAGCCGTTGCTGCATTGGGTAAAGGCAGTTGAGGAATGGGCAATGAATCTAACTCAAATGTGCCACTTTTCCAGCCCCAGGTCTTATCGGTTTCTTTATGATAGGTGTACTGAATGCCAACTTGATAAAAATCAGCACCAATATCGTCGGCATGAGCGGCGACGGTCGCGGGCGCTTTAGGCTGACCACAAATAGCAGGACGGTTAGTTCTGTAAATCCCAGCTTTTTCAAAGCCAATGACATTGATATCATCACCAAGCCAATCGACATGATCGACAGCTAAGCTAGTAATCACAGAGACATCGTGATCCACGACATTAGTCGCATCAAGTCGTCCACCTAGCCCCACTTCAAGCAACACGATATCCACGTGTTCGGTTTGAAAGGCACGCAACGCAGCCAAGGTCCCATATTCAAAGAAACTCAGGCTAGTCTCACCACGCGCTTTCTCGATAAAATCGAAAGCCGAGCAGTGCTTTTCATCACTGAGATCAACGCCGTTAATGCGTACGCGTTCATTGTAGCGAATTAAATGAGGGGAGCTGTAAACACCAACGCTGTAACCGGCATCCAGAAGAATGGATTCCATCAATGCACAGGTTGACCCTTTGCCATTGGTTCCAGCCACGGTAATTACTGTTGGAGCAGGTTTTGTCAGTTCTGCTGTTTTAGCCACCGCTTGAACACGGTCAAGGCCTAAATCTATCGCAGAGCTATGAATGTTGGACAAATAATCAAGCCACACCGTTAAGGGAGATGTGGCTTGAGGAATTGGATTTTGAGTCATCTAACTATAACCAAATAACGGTGGTTTATTGTTAGTAGCTACTTTACCCTTTTTCAGCGGATTCTGGTACTTGATATGCTGCTTCGTTTGGAGAATCGTTAACAGAAACCACCAATGGAGACGTACGGTTCGTCAGTTTAGCCACTAGGCTACCCACACGTTGACGCATTTCTCGGCGATCAACAATCATATCAATAGCACCGTGCTCTAACAAAAACTCACTGCGTTGAAAGCCTTCAGGTAGGTCTTCACGCACTGTTTGTTCGATAACCCGGCGTCCAGCAAAACCGATTAAGGCTTTAGGTTCGCCAATATTGATGTCACCTAACATAGCTAAGCTTGCAGAAACACCACCCATTGTTGGGTCCGTCATGACTGAAATAAACGGTAAACCTTTTGAAGATAAACGCTCAAGCGCCGCACTGGTTTTTGCCATTTGCATTAGAGACATCAATGCCTCTTGCATACGAGCACCGCCACTGGCTGAAAAACAAACCAAACCACAGTTATTTTCAATAGCCGCATCAACAGCACGTACAAAACGAGCCCCCACTACAGAGCCCATCGAGCCGCCCATAAATGAGAATTCAAAGGCACAAGCAACCAATGGCATGCCTAACAGCTCACCTTGCATAACGATCAACGCATCTTTCTCACCACTGTTTTTCTGGGCAGCAGAGATACGATCTTTATACCGTTTTGAATCTTTGAATTTCAGCTTGTCTTGTGGTTCGAGCTCATTCGCCAATTCAACTCGGTTATCAGCATCCAAAAACGTTTCAAGACGACGACGCGCCTTCATTCTCATGTGATGGCCACACTTAGGACACACCTCAAGGTTACGTTCTAGTTCTGCATGATAAAGTACTTGTTCACAAGAAGAGCACTTAGTCCATACCCCTTCAGGGATAGACGCTTTACGAGAACTGCCTATGTTGCTTTTTTCTAATATCTTTTCAAGCCAACTCATGGAAGACCTTTTCTATCTAGTCTTACGCCTAATTACGCAAGATACAAATTCGGGATTTACGCGTGAAGGATTAAAGCATAATAAATGCCAGCTGTAGACAAAAAACTGGTTGTACCTATTTCCTGTATCGATATCTCACGAGCAAAATGTTAAAAAATGACCAAAATTAAACATTATGACAGGTCATTAGGCAAAAATAGCGGCCCTAAAGGCTCTCTAGGCAATTGATAGTGCGTGGGATAATCAACATCTATCAAATATAAACCTGCGGCTTTTGCCGTAGCAGAGGCCAGTTTTCTGTCTTTGGCTTTGAGCAATTGATCTATCCATTGAGGGGCTTGTTCCCCCTTACCAACGGTAATCAGACTGCCAGCAATGTTTCTCACCATATGATGGACAAACGCGTTGGCCTTAATATCAATCACAACATAATGCCCATGACGAGTCACATTCAAGTGCATAATATTACGCCAAGGGCTGCGAGATTGACAATGGATCGCTCTAAAGGACGTGAAGTCATTCTCACCGATAAGGTATTGACCTGCAAGGTGCATTTTATTGGCATCAAGCTCCCCGTGATAATGGCTTAATCCAGAAGCAAGAATCCCAGGTCTTAAGGCGTGGTTATAAATGACATAACGATAACGGCGAGCCGTCGCGGTAAATCGAGCATGAAACTCTTCATCAACCACATGTGCCCAACGAACCGCAATATCTTTAGGGAGATTAGCGTTTACCCCCATCGTCCAAGCAGCGGGCTTGCGCATACATTCGGTATCAAAGTGAACGACTTGACCTGTGCCGTGCACTCCTGAATCGGTACGCCCTGCACACTGAACTTCAACAGGATGATTAGCGATGATACTTAAGGATTTCTCTAGCTCTTCCTGAACACTCGTGACATCCCGCTGGCGTTGCCAACCATAATAATTAGTGCCATCGTATTCGATGCCCAGTGCTACTCTCATGTTCATTTACTCTTAAAATCCGGCCGGCGATTATAATATCAATACCAATAAATATCTAATGTGACAAACAAAAAAGGCAGCAGACGCTGCCTTTCGTTGTGTGGCTATTAGCCACGTCGTATTGCATCAATTAAGCTTTTAGCTTCTCGTCGTATCGTATCTGAGCCATCTACAATCGCTTCTTCTAGTAGTTTAATGGCCCCATCAGTATCATTCATTTCCATGTAGATTTTAGCTAGGTCCATTTTACCTACGGCTTCGGCGTTACTGTCCACATCTTCAAATCCAATGTCACCAATAACGTCAGGAAACTCATCAAGCCCAACGTTGAGGTTTAACTCTTCATCATCAGGGTTCGATTCATTCGCTTCTTCGCTTTCAACTTCTGCCATTAATTCATCAATAGTCCGATACTGATCCACCTTTGAATCAAAATCTTCTTGATGCTCCCAATTTTCGTCAGAAACAACCGCCTGCTCCGGTTTATTTTCTTCACTCCAGATGGCTTGCTCATCTTCAGGGATGTCAGTCGAAATATTCGCTTGCTGTTCAGCCGATAGATTAAAACCATTCCAATCCTCGCCACCGACTTCCAACATCGCATCGATGTCCATGCCCGCACTATCGGTCGTTTTTGCATCAAGGGCGGAATCAAATGAGAATGAACTTGACGTAAGTTCGTCTTCATCTTCGGAAAGCAGCTCCGACAACGCGCTTTCATCAAAGCCATCTTTAGACAATGAATCCAGATTTTGAGCTTGGAATACATCAAACAATGCATCCTGCTCTGATATTTCACCGGCTTCATCAGGCTCCAAATCTGGCGACATATCCGGTGATTCCGTTACACCAGAAGGCTCTGAAGTTTCTGGCTCGATAGGCATATCTGCCAAGGCATCTTCTTCGCTGTATTCTGGAAGGTCGACTTCATCGAAAACCTCGGGTTCATCACTGCCTTGTTCTATTACATCGCCTGAGGTGTCCGATGAAATGGGCATATCTGCCAAGGCTTCTTGTTCGCTGTATTCGGGTAAATCTCGCTCATCAAAGGTTTCGGGCAGTTCATCAGAAATGACTTCAGAAGCGGATTCTGACATTTCTTCTACCGAATCAGTTTCCGGAGCTTCACCTGTCTGTTGAGTCTCGGTTGCTTCTGATCCCTGAGTGTCTTGTTCCTCAATCGCCTCTAGAGTATCCGCTGCTTGTTGACTCTCTACTTCTTCTTGAGTCTCGACCTCTTCTAGAGCACCTATTTCTTCTTCGGTACCAGCGTCTTCAACCGCCTCTCGTTCGTCAAGCGTCTCAATGTCTTCAACCGCCTCGGCCTCGTTTAAAGACTCAGCATCACCGAGAAGATTTACATCGCCTTCATCCACTGGCAGCTCTGCCAACGCATCTTCTTCTGTATATTCTGGAAGCTCTAACTCATCAAACGTTTCAGGCAATTCATCAGAAGCGGGCTCTGGCATTTCTTCCGCAGATTCAGCGTCTAGTGCTTCGACTGTATCTTGAATGTCAGGTGCTTCTTGTCCCTGAGTTTCTTGAGTCTCAATCGCCTCTAGAGTATCGACTTCTTCTTGAGCCTCTACTTGTTCTTGAGTCTCGACCTCTTCTTGAGCACCTATTTCTTCTTCAGCTTCTTCTTCATCACCAGCGTCTTCAACCGCCTCTACTTCATCTAGCATCTCGATGTCTTCGAGTGCGTCAGTCTCATTTAAAGACTCAGCATCACCGAAAGGATTTATGTCGTCTTCGTGCACTGGCAGTTCAGCCAACGCATCTTCTTCTGTGTACTCTGGAAGATCCAGTTCATCAAACGTCTCTGGGAGTTCATCTGAAATGGCTTCAGACACAGTCTCTGACGCTTTTTCTACCGATTCAGCTTCCAGTGCTTGAGTTCCATCTAGAGAATCGTCTTCTTCTGGCGCTTCCGTTTCATTTAGCACCTGATCCGATAACTCTCCGCCAAATTCGACATCAGGCAGTTCGAAGTCATCGACTGGATCAGGTAATTCTTCAGCTAATACCTCATTAGCTAAAACACTTTCCGCTTCGATTTTCGGAGAATCCAGTTCATCGTCTATTAACCAGTCGTCATCCTGCGGCGTGCCAAATTCGTTCGGTATTGCTGTCGGCTCTGGCTCTGGCTCTGGCTCTGGCTCTGGCTCTGGCTCTGGCTCTGGCTCTGGCTCTGGCTCTGGCTCTGGCTCTGGCTCTGGCTCTGGCTCTGGCTCTGGCTCTGGCTCTGGCTCTGCATGGTTTAGTTCGGTTAAATCGGTGTCAACATCTAATGACAAATTATCTGCCACAGATTCTTCATCTAGACCTAGGTCTGCTTCATCATCAACTTGCAGGGCATCACCGAGTTCTGGTGCTGCGTCTTCAACACTGAAAGCCGGTTCTAACTCTTCAGAGATGCTCGATTCATCATTGAAATCAGAATCTAAAGGATCGGAAGCGTCCAGTAATGGATCAGACTGCGGGGCAGAACTCAGCATGTCATCAATAAAGTCTTCACTATCAAACTCTACTGACTCTGACTCTGACTCTGGTTCTGGTTCTGGTTCTGGTTCTGGTTCTGGTTCTGGTTCTGGTTCTGGTTCTGGTTCTGGTTCTTTAGCATTGTGCTCAGCAATATCCGTTTCCACAACGTCTGGTGTCGGTAAATCATCGCCAATAAGATTGTCTTGCTCAGCCTCTATCGTTTGCTCTTCTATTGACTGTTCTTCAGTCGGCTGTTCTTCTCTCGACGAATCTTCCATCGCGTCGACTTGAGCATCATGTTCACTATCGCTTTCTAACCCTTGCTGTTCAATCTCCAACAGTTCATCAAACAGTTCTGTACCATCGGATTCAAGATCATCGCTCGACGCCAGCAATTCATCTAATGTTTCTGTTTCATCTAGAGTCGGGGTCGAGTCTGCCGAGTCAATCAACTCGTCCAATAGATCGATGCTGTCGTCTTCGATTTCTATCGGGTCGCTATCGAGTTCATCACTTCCATTAATAACTTCATCAAGGGTTTGTGTCGACTCGTCACGTATATCAAGCTCGCTCTCATCATCGGATTCAGACAACAGCTCATCAAGCAGATCCGTGCTATCAGAACTGATATCAATATCCTCCGAATCTTCTGCTGTACTTGCAGCATCCGACTCAGACAACAGGTCATCCAATAAGTCGGTACTGTCAGAACTAACGTCAATCTCTTGATCTTCTTCTAAAAGTTCATCGAGCAAAGCGGTTTCATCAATAGACTGCTGCTCTAACGATTCGAGATCAGCTTGAGACTCAATCTGCGCAAACAGATCATCGATTTCACTATCACTGGCAAGCGGTGCATCGCTTAAATCAAATTCATCCTCTGTCTCTACTGACGCCAATATATCGTCGATATCATCATTAGATGGCTCTTCCACATCAAGATTGAAATCATCCGCGGATTCTTCCAATAGCGAATCGATATCAAATGTATCATCACTGTCAGCGTCATCGGCTGCTTCACTGAGTAGTTCATCGAGTAACGATTGATCTAATTCATCGTCAGCGAGGTCTTCGGTCTCTTGATCGCCAGATAATAGAGCCTCGATATCATCCTGAGACATTTCGCCGTCATCAGACAGGTCAAAAGCATCGTCATCATTGGATTCATCGGTCGAGGCTTCATCCAGCGCTCGCTCCATCTCCTCGAGCCCAAGTGCTTTATCATCAGCGTTGACACTAATGCCGTTTGAGCTTGTATCTATATCCTCAATATCAGCATCGAGATCGCCATTATCAGCGATGTCTGCAAACGGATCGGATCCATCTTCATCTTCTAGGCTGAAATCTAAATCATCGTCATCTAAGCCCGCGAATATATCGTCTTCAGCGTTCGAATCGTCTAAATCAATGTCATCAGAAAACTCTGGCTCTATCTCATCATTATCACTAAACAAGTCGTCATCAAGCAGGAGATCATCGTCGATGCTCTCATCCAAGTTTGAAGGTGGGACAACAGGCGCTTGAGATGCTGATGCCTCTTTAGTGACAATAGATTCTTCCTGTTCATTTTTCTTCGAACGACGACCAATCAACAAAATAACAATCAACCCAATAATAAGCCCAGGTATGATCGCCATCGCTGCAACAAACAGGTTATTCGCTAGTAGTTGATCCAGAAGCGATGGTTTTAGCTTTTGCTGCTCTGCCAGCCTATCACGCTCTTCTTGAAGTAGTTTTTCTACTTCTGAGCGAATTCTATTTTCATCTCCGAGTTCATCTTTTAAGCCATCCACTTCTAATTGAACTTCAGACAGCATTAAGCGTAATTTGTGATTTTTTTCTTCTAACGCCATCAATTCGCTTTCAGAAAGGTCCAACTCATTTTTCAGCATTTCAACTTGCGTGTCTTTTATCGCTGGTGCTGGTGAAACGGTCGGAGTTGGGGCGACGACCTTTGTCTGATTGTCTGTGCTGTTAGTCTTAACATCACTTGGGGCTATTGTTTCTTTGACTGGATCTGGGGTGGCAGCCGCTACCTCTACAGGTGTTGGTGTAGCCTTACCGGTGAGCTTGGCCTGGTGTGCGGCCATCACATTCACCGCTTCTTGCGTAGAAACGTTTTGCACTTGGGCTAATGATGGAATGCGTAAATTGCTCCCCGGAATCAAACTGTGAATATTTTGATCTTCAAATGCACGGGGGTTTAATTGATAAATAGCCAACAAAGTTTGTTGGACTGACAAGTTCGGGGAAGGCTTAACTTGAGATGCTATTCTCCATAGCGTGTCTGTGCCAGTGGTAGGCCCATAAAATTGAGCGGGTTCACTGCTGCGTGAACGTGTGATTTGTTCCGAAAACTGGGGAGAGGGTTGTACCTCACCATTTGGACCTTTCAGGCGAATGCTTTCTGCACTAACGATAGAAGTCTGAGTCACGGCAACTATTGCTAACGGCAATAATAGTCGTTTTAAAATTTGACGCATATAAAGGCTCAGTTTTGTGCTTATGAGAAAAAAGTTATGATCTGTTAAATATATCGGATAAACCGAGTAAAACTATAGGATGAGAGGCAAAAAATGTGTGGCGGATGGAATATTAGCAGGAATCTCACAGATTTCTGCTCGAATTAGACCCAATCAGAGAAAAAGCCTCACACAGTGGTGAGGCTCTAATATTCACGGCAATGTGGGACTAAAGGTAGTCTCTGATTAAGAGTTCAGCGATTTGAACCGCATTTGTTGCTGCGCCTTTACGCACATTATCTGCAACTACCCACATGTTTATTCCGCTATGGTGGCTAATATCGTTACGGATACGCCCTACCATGACGTGATCTTTACCGTTCGCATCGACAACCTGAGTTGGGAACTCATTGCCTTGAAATACTTCGATACCATCGGTATCTTCTAGCAATTGAATGGCTTGCTCAGCACCTATCGGTGAGCGAGTTTCTATGTGCAAAGATTCTGCGTGGCCATAAAAAACCGGAACTCGAACACAAGTTGGATTGATGGTGATAGAGGAATCATTAAAGATTTTCTGCGTTTCCCATACCATTTTCATCTCTTCGCGAGTGTAGCCATTTTCTGTAAACTCATCAATTTGAGGAATACAGTTAAATGCGATTTGCTTAGAGAATGCCGACGTATCTGCTGGCTGACCATTGAGTAGTTTTGCCGTTTGCCCCGCCAGTTCATCAATACCAGCTTTGCCTGCGCCAGAGACTGATTGATACGTTGAAACGTTAATGCGTTCAAGACCCACTTCATCGTGAATAGGTTTTAACGCCACCACCATTTGAATGGTTGAACAGTTTGGGTTGGCTATGATGTTACGGTTACGAAATTCAGCAATCGCCTCTGGGTTGACTTCTGGAACAACAAGAGGGATGTCATATTCGTATCGAAACTTAGAGGTATTGTCGATAACAATCACACCTTCGTCTGCCGCAATTGGCGCCCACTTCTCAGACAAGTCACCACCTGCCGAGAAAAGAGCAATATGCACTTGAGACCAATCGAAATCTTCGACGTTTTGTACTCTTACTGTTTTACCATTAAAGCGATATGTTTTACCTTCGCTGCGCTCACTGGCAAGCAAGTACAGCTCTCCAATCGGAAACTCACGCTCTTTCAATACTTCGATGATCGTTTCACCGACTGCACCTGTTGCGCCTAATATCGCAACATTAAATTGTTGGCTCATTACTTACCTCAACGTTAAAACCTAGATCAGCCAGTGGTTGTAGATTGCAATCTTCACCACCAACTAACGTGACCGCACTGTATTCACGGCGGTCCCAATACTGCTTTCGCATTAAATCAAACGAACCCGGTTTCGCAATTTCACGACGAAAAACTGCGTCATCTCTGCGTACATCATATATCAACTGGGTAATATTATTCAGTGTTGCTTCATCCCATTCGCGTTCTAACTTTAATTGAGAAATTGGCGCATCGGGTAATAAATCGGGAGCATCGGCTTCTAATGTGTTGCCTAAAAACTGACAGTACGAATTAAATATCATTGTCGTGCCGCGGGCTTTTCCTTCTAAACCGTAACCAGCCACATGCGGGGTGGCGAATGCTAACAGAGGAAGCAGATCCATATCAACTTTCGGTTCAAATTCGAATACGTCAAGCGCGGCAATAAAGCCATCTTGGCGGTGTAAACGCTGTTTTAACGCTTGATTATCAACAATCGGCCCTCGTGCTGCATTAATCAGAATTTGATCCGCTCTAAGACGTTGAAGTATAGCGTCGTTGATCAAGTGGTGCGTAGGATGTTCGCCATCTGCCGTGATTGGTGTGTGAAGAGAGATGATATCCGCAGCTTCGAGCAAATCGTTTAATGGGGTGAATGCTCGAGAGTCGCCTTGATCTTGTTTAGGAGGGTCATTGATCAGCACTTGGATACCGATGCCTTCCAAACACTGCGCTAAATAACTGCCAACTTGCCCAGCGCCAATAATCCCAACCGTTTTATCAAAGATTGAAAAGCCATGTTGCTGAGCCAATACCATCATCACACTGACAACGTATTCCGCAACGCCTACCTTGTTACAACCAGGGGCGGCGGTAAATTGAATGCCTTTCGATTCCAATAACGATTGATCAACGTGGTCCATCCCAGCGGTTGCGGTGCCCACAAACTTAAGCTTATTGGCCTTGGCAATCAGGCTTTCATTGACCTTTGTTACCGAGCGAATCATTAACGCATCAATATCAACCAGATCCTCTGCGGTTAACGTTCTGCCGGGCTTGAGTATCACCTCACCCAACTGGCTAAACAGCTGTTGTGCGTAAGGCATATTTTCATCAATGAGAATTTTCATAGTGGTAACCGTAATGAACTAAAAAACAAAGAAAATGATTCAAGTGATTGTGCTTAAAACTAAAGCTTGTGTAAACCAATGCTTCTGTCGAGCAGAAATAAAAAGGCCCGACTCCAAAAGGAATCGGGCGAAACATCCAGAACAAAAGGAATTTGTCCCGCTCTCCGTGGGACAAAATTTGCGTCTGTTCAACCGCCCTATCAACTAAGGCGGTCAGCTCTGGAAACTGGTGCGCTCACTTGAGCGTCATTCAGTTATTAGCCTTGGTACTTTTTGATGACTAGTGTCGCGTTCGTACCACCAAAACCAAAGCTGTTAGACATCACTGTAGTGAGCGCCTGTTCACGTGTTTCAGTCACGATATCAAGGCCTTCAGCGGCTTCGTCTAGGTTTGAAACATTAATGCTAGGAGCGATGAATCCGTGCTCTAACATTAGCGTTGAGTAAATCGCTTCATGGACACCAGCAGCACCAAGTGCGTGACCTGTCATCGCTTTCGTTGCTGATATTGCAGGGCTGTTTCCGCCAAAGACTTCTTGAATAGCGCCAAGCTCTTTCACGTCACCAACGGGCGTCGAAGTACCGTGAGTGTTCACATAATCAACACCATCGACATCTTGCATGGCCATCTTCATACAACGTACTGCGCCTTCACCTGAAGGAGCGACCATGTCGTAGCCGTCAGACGTCGCGCCGTAACCGACGATTTCACCGTAAATTTTCGCGCCACGAGCGAGAGCATGCTCTAACTCTTCGACCACGAGCATACCGCCACCGCCAGAAATAACAAAACCGTCACGGTCTGCATCATAGGTGCGAGACGCTTGCTCTGGTGTGTCATTGTACTTAGAAGAAAGTGCACCCATTGCATCAAACATCATGGTCAAAGACCAATCTAGCTCTTCACCGCCACCCGCAAAAACGACATCTTGCTTGCCCAGTTGAATAAGCTCCATAGCGTGGCCGATACAGTGCGCTGATGTTGCACAAGCGGAACTCATTGAGTAGTTAACACCGCGGATTTTAAACGGCGTGGCTAAACACGCAGAAACCGTCGAAGCCATGGTACGTGGAACCATGTAAGGTCCAACACGTTTAACGCCCTTGTTACGAAGAATATCAACCGCGTTCACCTGGTTCAGTGACGATGCGCCACCTGAGCCTGCAACAATACCAGTACGCTCGTTTGAAACCTGGTCTTCAGTCAAACCAGAATCCGCAACGGCTTGTTCCATAGAAAGGTATGCAAACGCTGCCGCATCACCCATAAATCGCATTTTCTTGCGATCGATATGGTCTGCAGGCGTCATTTTAAGGTTACCCCAAACTTGAGAACGTAAGCCATTTTCTTTGAACTGTTCTGAAGCTGTGATACCTGATTTACCTGCTTTTAAAGACGCTAAAACTTCTTCGACGTTGTTACCGATACTTGAAACAATACCCATACCGGTGATTACGACTCGTTTCATGTGACATTCCTATAATTCAAAATTCTGCTAGATAATAACTAAGAAGGCGAACAAAAGTGGTCAGCTTTCCTATAAATTCGTACAATCTCTTTCTATATATGGCCCAACACTGCGAATTTCAATCTTTATGACTTCAATAACTCACGCTCAGATCGCATGGAATGAGACGGGAACACCCGTTTCTGACCAGTTTGATGATGTTTATTTTTCCAACGCAAATGGCCTTGAAGAGTCTCGGTATGTCTTTCTTGATCAAAACAACCTTGACGCTCGCTGGGAAAACCTTAATCAGCGACGCTTTGTTATTGCAGAAACCGGATTCGGCACTGGCTTGAACTTTCTAGCGGCTTGGCACCGATTTGATGCCTTTCGACAACAGCACCCCGAGTCCGCAGTAAAAGAGTTGCATTTTGTGAGTTTTGAAAAGTACCCGATCACGATCACTGATCTCATCAAAGCTCACCAAGCATGGCCTGAGTTGGCTCAATATGCAGAGAAGTTACAGCAATACTACCCTATTGCCATCCCAGAATGTCATCGTATTGTTTTAGACGATGGTGCCGTCACACTCGATCTGTGGTTTGGCGATATCAAAGAGTGTATGCCACTCGTACCCACTCCGAAACTAGGACTTGTAGATTCATGGTTTCTGGATGGGTTCGCCCCAAGCAAAAACCCAGAAATGTGGAATCAAGATCTGTTCAATGGCATGGCGGCACTGGCTAAACAAGATTGCACCTGCGCCACATTCACAGCAGCAGGCTTCGTTCGTAGAGGGCTGATTGAAGCAGGGTTCGAGATGAAAAAAGTGAAAGGCTTTGGCACCAAGCGAGAAATGATTGCGGGTCATTTGCCGATTAAGGCTCCAGCCAGCAACATTAAGCCATGGTTTGCTTTGTCAGAGCCTAGCCACAACGAGGATATCGCTATAATTGGGGGAGGCATTGCCAGTGCTGCCTTAGCGAAAACACTCGCGAGACGAAATAAAACGCTGACCCTTTACAATGAACATAAAGCGGCCGCAGGTAATGCATCAGGCAACAATCAGGGGGCGATTTATCCACTTCTGAGCGAAGAAAAATCCAATGTATCTCGTGTCTTTGGGCCAGGCTTGTTGTTTGCTCGTCAATTTATTAATCAGTCAAGCAAAAACATCGCCTTTGACCATGACTGGTGTGGTGTCAATATCCTAATGTGGAACGATACCTCACGTAAGAAACTCGAACGCATGCTCGCTGGTCACTTTCATACCGACTTAATCACCAGACAAGACGCTCAGCAAACTAACCAAACCGTAGGCCTAGACACCGATATGGAAAGCGTTCACTTTCCACTTGGGGGCTGGGTAAGCCCATTGCAATTAACCCAAGGTTTGCTAAACCAACTTGAAAAAGAACGCGCATTAACAGTGCATTATGAACACCATGTGGATTCAATCTCTTGGGTGGAATCAGAGCAAAAGTGGGCACTGACCATAACAACGCCTAGGGGGGTGGTGACCACTCATCACCACCAAGTGGTCGTCGCCAACGGGCATAAGTTCAGTCAATTAGAACCCACTAAGGCCATTCCCTTGACCCCAGTCAAAGGTCAGGTCAGTCATGTGCCAACAACAGAGAATTTGAGGAAATTAAAAACAGTCTTATGCTTCGATGGGTATTTGACACCACAGAACCCAAAGAACGGACACCACTGCATAGGGGCTAACTACGATAAGAGTAATATCAATCAAGAGTTTGATCGTGAAGTACAAGCGCACAATGGTCAACGGTTGGCCGCATGCCTACCAACACAAGAATGGGCCAACGACATTGACACCAGTGGTAATCAATCTCGACAAGGAATACGCAGTGTTAGCCGCGATCACCTCCCGTTTGTGGGGAATGTTGGTCACTTTGATGCCATTACACAACAGTATCAAAACCTCCATAATTTCAACCCTAAGCGAGACTCTCTTGATACTGTTGAACCTGTCAAAAGCTACCCAAACCTCTATTGTTTTGTCGGCTTAGGCTCTCGCGGGTTAAGCTCTGCTCCATTATTAGCGGAAGTACTGGCATCACAAATCTGTGGCGATCCTTTACCACTGCCTGTTGATGTTCTAGAAGCGATTCACCCGAGCCGAATGTGGGTAAGACGGTTGAGGAAAGGAAAAGCACTGACGGCTGGCTGGGTATCGGATAAAAAAGCTTAACCCCAAAAGCAAAAAGCCCGAATCGCTTAGTACGTTCGGGCTTTTTGCTTGAATCTGTATTTGGAAAGATCAAGTCAGTTAGCTAAGCTTACTGACCGCATCTTTAAGCTGAGCGACGATATCATCGTTGATTATCGCGCCTGTCTCAACGTCAAAATTTTCGTAAAAGCTCGGTATAGAAACCGACGCCACGACATTGCCACCAAAGTACGGTGCAGAGCCGGTAGCCGCAGCTAATACACTTTTGGCACCACCAGGCCCCGGTGAAGTAGCAAGATATACAGCGGGTTTATCTGCGAAGACATCACGCTTGATACGAGTCGCCCAATCAAACAAGTTTTTGTATGCCGCAGGGTAATGACCATTGTGCTCCGCAAATGAGATAACAAAGGCATTCGCTCGAGATAAATCGTGAATAAAGCGCAGAGCGCCTTCCGCTTTACCTATCTCTTTTTCTACATCTTCACTGAACATAGGAACGGAATAGTCATTGAGATCAAGAACTTCTACTTGCGCTTTTTCTACCAAATTAGCGGTATAAGTCGCCAACGCTTTATTAATGGACGTAGAGCTTGTGCTGGCACCAAAGGCGATAATTTTCATGACGTTGTTCCTTAATCGTAAACATCTGCAACAGAGAATAACCGAATTGTTCTTTCATTCAACAGCAAGAGTCATAACAAGTTATTCAGTAAAATTGAACAAAGGCTCGTTGCATATTCTCTACAACTGCATACTCTCTACAACTGTTGCTCTCTACCACGGCTGAGCTCTATAACTGATCCGTTAGCTCCACCCATAGATCATTCACAATCACTCGATCTGCGGGGGTGAGCTCTGTTTTTGCTTCATCAAGGCTTTGAACTATTCGAGTTTTCAGCTCCGCTATATCGTCAATGTTATCTTCTTCACATGAAGCGGCTGACAATGAAATGTGGCCTCGTAAATACCCACCAGCAAACAGTTCATCGTCAGAAGCAGATTCAATGCGTGCATCAATCAACTCTATTAGCTTTTCTTCAAATTCTATAATCATTGTTATCTCTTATTTCACGATAAATTGGTCAGCACATAACGGCTCAACTTGATAATACTGACGAAGGGCTTCAGAGAGCATCATGACTCGCTCGGGTAGCCCTTGCTTCAAAATCCCCATCACTTCTTTATGAACCGTATTCATAAAGGCTAAGCGATCGGGTTCAAAATCGCCGTGTAGATTGTCACAGCTGACGGTAAAAGGAAAGCCTGCACTTGTCGCAATGATCCACTCGTAAGCCTGCGGGCGCACTTCGACTTTTTCAAATTCCGCCTGTACCTGTTTTGTCCGGCCATCCGGTTCGTACCAGTAGCCAAAATCTTCCAATAATCGACGCTTTGGTCCTGCTACGCACCAGTGCGCTATTTCATGCAGCGCTGAGGCGTAAAAACCACGAGCAAACACAATACGGTGGTGTGGTGTTTGCTCGTCTGCTGGCAGATAGATCGGCTCATCGCCACCAAGTTCTAGCTTGGTGTTGTAGGCGTCAAAAAAAGTATCATTGAAGAGGGTGATTAAGTCTTGATACGTATGTTTTGGATGGGTCATGGCACTTTAATAAAGATAGCGGTTAACGCACGTATTTTGCTTTGTTTTATGCGTAAGGTAAAGCGCTACGTCGAATGTAAAAAAGCATTACTATAGCTAATCTGAAGCCCACCTTTGAGGTACAATTTTTCATTCGTCACCAACCACATTTGGCTCTAAACTCTCGCTTCATTTTTATCTGACAACCCCCGCATTCAGGGTGTTCTATTTAACGAGAGATAATGCAATGCTACTCAGTGTTTTGTACATCATTGGCATCACGGCTGAAGCCATGACGGGTGCACTCAGCGCCGGAAAACAAAAAATGGACTGGTTTGGGGTTATGTTAGTTGCCAGCGCCACGGCCATTGGTGGCGGTACAGTCAGAGATGTTTTACTCGGTCACTACCCGCTCGGTTGGGTCGAGAACCCTGAATTTCTAGCCATTACATGCATTGCTGGGGTGATTACTACGGGGTTAGCAAAATGGGTCATAAAACTGAAAGGGCTATTTATACGCTTGGATGCCCTGGGGTTAATCGTGTTCAGTATCATCGGCACTAAAGTCGCCATGAGCATGGGGCTTCATCCCGGAATTTGTATGGTGTCTGCATTGGTGACTGGCGTATTTGGGGGCTTGCTGCGTGATTTAATTTGCAGGCAAACACCGCTAGTGCTGCATGAAGAACTTTACGCCTCGGTGGCGCTGTTGGCTTCGGGCGTTTATCTCACATTGCTAGAGTTCGGGGTGAGTGATATTACCACCACCATCATGACTATCGTCATCGGGTATAGCGTAAGAATGGCAGCGGTGCACTTCAAGTGGCGTTTGCCTTCGTTTCATTTGGAAGGTGAAGGCTCTTTACATTAATACCTCTGCTGACTTTAATCGGCAGTATTCTAAAAGCACAAAAAAGGGTTAGCCTATGCCAACCCTTTATTTACTTCATGTAATCTGTGTTAGATCTTAGGCGTTTCAGTCGTAACACCAAAGTTTTGACCACGATGACGAAGAAGGTGATCGAGCAATACAATCGCTAACATCGCTTCAGCAATCGGCACGGCGCGAATACCAACACAAGGGTCGTGTCGACCTTTGGTGATGAGCTGAGTTGCTTGGCCGTCTTTGGTTATGGTGTCGCCAGGAACGGTAATACTGGACGTTGGCTTAAGTGCAATACTTGCCACAATGTCTTGACCAGTAGAAATCCCCCCCAAAATACCGCCCGCGTGATTGCTGCTGAAACCTTCCGGAGTTAATGGATCACGGTGTTCGCTGCCTTTCTGGCTAACGACATCAAAACCATCACCAATTTCGACCCCTTTCACGGCGTTAATGCTCATGAGTGCGTGAGCAATGTCTGCGTCTAATCGATCAAAAATTGGCTCACCAAGACCCACCGGCACTTTAGTCGCGACGACTTGGATCTTCGCCCCGATTGAGTTCCCTTCTTTAAGAAGATCGCGGATCAGTTGATCAAACTCTGGCACCTTGTCAGCATCTGGGCAAAAAAACGCGTTGTTTTCGATTTCATTCCAGTCGACTTTATCAATTGAGATATCACCCATTTGAGACAGATACGCTTGAATTTCAACACCAAACTCTTGTTTCAAGTACTTCTTAGCCACCGCGCCTGCTGCCACGCGCATGGCGGTTTCACGAGCCGAAGAGCGGCCTCCACCACGGTAATCACGTACTCCATATTTTTGATGGTACGTGTAATCAGCGTGACCAGGGCGAAACTTGTCTTTTATTTCTGAATAGTCTTTTGAGCGCTGGTCTGTGTTTTCAATGAGTAGACCAATAGACGTACCAGTCGTTTGGCCCTCAAATACGCCCGATAAAATTTTCACTTCATCGGCTTCACGACGTGCAGTGGTATAACGAGAAGTGCCCGGACGACGACGGTCTAAATCCTTTTGTAGATCTTCTTCAGTAATTTCTAGTCCTGGTGGGCATCCATCTATAATACATCCTAGTGCGATACCGTGACTTTCTCCGAATGTCGTCACTCGGAAATGTTGTCCGATACTGTTTCCTGCCATTGCGTCCTCAACCTCATACTGCCCTGTATAGTGGGCTTTACACTTTAATTCTTAGTTATTTCATAGTGGCTTTATTACGGTTTGATGTAAACCCCTAAAATTGAGCTAATTGACTATTTTGTACCAACAATAATACCAATCAAAGTAAGTAAGTGATCAGAAATTGCGCAGGAAAAAGACTTAAGGACATGGAGGTTTATTTTTGATAAGTAGTTATTCTACAATCAAAAATTCTAACGCAGTTATCGAGTATTTTAACCAGCTAGGGTGAACAGTGATTTACTACGATTGGTATAATAATGACCACGCATAAAAAAACGCCAACACAAGGTTGACGTTTTCTCTTCTCGATTAGCGTTTAATCGATGTACAGTGCAAACTCATCGGCACAATCCACAAGCTGCTGTCGGGTAAGCATAAATACGCCATGGCCACCGTTAGCAAACTCTATCCAAGTAAATGGGATATCTGGGTATTGCTCCATCATATGCACCATTGAGTTACCCACTTCACACACTAAAATACCGTCTTCGGTTAGATAATTAGGCGCATTGGCTAAAATTCGGCGTACCAATTTTAGACCATCGGTACCGGCTGCCAAACCCAGCTCTGGCTCGTGAGTAAACTCATCTGGTAGGCTGTTCATATCTTCTTCATCCACATACGGTGGATTCGATACGATCAGACTGTATTTTTCCTGTGGTAAATCACGGAACAGATCAGAACGCATTGGGAAGACTTGCTGCTCCATTCCGTGGTCTTGAACATTTTGCTCCGCCACTTGAAGAGCATCAACTGAAATATCAATCGCATCGACTTCTGTATCTGGGAAAGCATGCGCACAAGCAATAGCAATACATCCGCTACCGGTACACAAGTCCATGACGCGGGTTGGCTCTTCGGTTAGCCAAGGCTGGAATTGCGCTTCAATCAACTCAGCAATCGGAGAGCGAGGCACAAGTACACGTTCATCAACGAAGAACTCAAGACCACAGAACCACGCTTTATTGGTGAGGTACGCGGTCGGAGTACGTTCGTTTATACGCTTCACAACACGCTCAACGATACGCAAACGCTCACTGCTTGTGAGGCGAGAATTCAACACATGCGGAGGAAGATCAATAGGTAAATATAACGTTGGAAGGATAAGCTGTACGGCTTCATCCCATGCGTTATCAGTACCGTGACCATAAAATAAGTTAGCGGCATTAAAACGACTGACTGTCCAACGAATCATATCTTGAAGGGTATGAAGTTCCGATACCGCTTCTTCTACAAAAATCTTATCCAAAATTGCCTCCGAAAAGCGCTACAATACTGCTAATAATGTTTAATACGTTAAGCTATTCAAGCTTCGAGCAAGACAATGAGCCAAACATGAGCAAAAAAGACACCGATTTTGATGACGATTTCGCGTTATTCACCGACGCAGTAAAGGGCGTAAAAAAGTTGCAACAGGATACCATAGTCCAGCCTCCAAAAAGAAACCCTATACAAAAAGAAGTCAAACGCACCGCTCGTGAAGCCAGCGACACTGAATTTTATTTCTCCGATGAGTTTGTTCCGCTTCTCAGTCAAGACGGGCCAACACGATATGCTCGTGATGATGTGTCTACTTATGAGGTGAAGCGCCTTCGACGTGGCGTGTATGTGCCTGATGTTTTCTTAGATATGCACGGGATGACACAAAAAGAAGCGAAGCGAGAACTGGGGGCGATGATTGCGTATTGCATCAAAAACGATGTGCATTGTGCTTGTGTACAACACGGTATTGGTAAACATATCCTCAAACAAAAATCGCCACTGTGGCTTGCTCAGCATCCTGATGTGATGGCTTTTCACCAAGCTCCTCTTGAGTTTGGTGGCGCAGGCGCCTTGCTCATTTTGTTATCGATTCCTGAAAAGTAATCTCACTTTAACCTGTCATCCCCTTTGGACATCTTTTGTTGAGGTTTAAGGTTTAAGGTTTAAGCAAGATGACATCAATGGCGAAGATCCGTTGGAATCGTCATGGTGTCTTCATCCAACTTAGGACGTTGACCACCACGCTTTCTAAACTGTTTGAGCTGGAAAACATAAGCAAGCACTTGAGCCACTGCGGTAAACAGCCCATCAGGAATCTCTTGTTCTAACTCGGTGGTATGATAAAGCGCACGAGCCAGTGGCGGTGCAGGAATAACATAAATGTCATGCTCTCTGGCTATTTCACGAATTTTTAAAGCCATATGATCAACGCCCTTCGCAACCACTACGGGGGCTTTATCTACATTTTGCTTGTACCGTAACGCCACTGAGAAGTGATCTGGGTTGGTGATGATCACATCCGCTTCTGGCACATCGGCCATCATTCGTCTCTGAGCCATTTCACGTTGCAACATTCGGATTCGCCCTTTAACTTCAGGCTTACCATCTGTGTCTTTGTGCTCATCTTTCACTTCTTGCTTGGTCATTTTAAGCTGATCCGCATGCTGCCAAATCTGGAAAGGTATATCGATGGCAACCACAATGAGCAGTGAGCAGCTAATGAGCAAAATAAAATCTAATAAAATGTCGAGAGCGTGGAAAATATTCTGCGGGTAAACATCCATACTCAGCTGAAAAAGATCTTCTTTGGAAGCGTCAATCAGATAAAAAGCAACCCCAGACACTAAAGAAACCTTAAGTATCGACTTAAGCAGTTCGACAGCACTTTGCATGCCCACCATTCGTTTTAAACCACTCAAAGGGTTCATTTTTGAGGCTTTGGGCATCGCCGCTTTCACCGAAAAGTTCACCCCACCAACCCCTGCTGCGCCAATAAGGGCGGCGACAAACAAGACAAGCAGAATCAAAACAAGGGGGCCAAGTAAGCTGCCGAGCACGCCATTAGCGATATCGCCGAGCTTGCTCATATCAAACACTTCTTCTCGACTCAAAGAAAAGAGTCGGCTCATTCCTTCAAATAACTCTTTCCCCAGTGCCTCACCAAACCACATCAGGGAAATTGCGCCCATAATCAAAACGGAAACCGACGCTAGCTCTTTAGACCTTGCAACCTGCCCTTTTTCACGGGCCTGATCCAAGCGTCTGGGCGTTGCGTCTTCTGTGCGTTCTTGACCTGAATCTTCTGCCATCAGATCCTCCTATTTTGTCGTCGATGAGCGTATTCGCCAATGAGCTTAATGACTTCTTAACAGTCCAATCTTATCAATCGGCAGATTTGTTGCTCACCCTGAACCCAAAACATCTCGTAATGGGCAAAGAGTCCACTGACGATATACCAGCAAATGAGAAGGCCGACCAATAAAGCAAACGCAAAACCCAAGGAGAAAATATTCAACTGGGGCGCTGCACGCGTCATCACACCAAACGATAGATTGATGGTCAGCAAGGCGATAATGCCTGAAAGTGCCATGCTCAACGACACTTTAAACATGATACTTAACCATAGCGCAATTTCTCGATGATCGACGGTAGTGAGCGAACCCGAACCAATCGGCAAGCTTTTAAAGCTAAACACCACCAGCTGGATCATTTTTAAATGACCATCGGTTGAGAGGAAAAACATCGTCGCTAAAAACATGAATAGCTGACCCAGTAATGGGGTGCTTTGTCCGTTTGCAGGATCAACCATTGAAGCAAAACCCAAACTGGATTGCATACCCAATATCTGCCCGAGAATAATAAAGGTTTGGATCATAAACTGAGTAATGGTGCCCATCGCCACACCGATAATTACTTGCTCAAGTACAACAAGAAAACCTTGAAGCGAGAACAGTTCAATCTCAGTAGGAACTTCCGGTATGGCTGGAGATACAGCGAAGGTGATCGCCAAACCTAGATATAAACGAACGCGAGTAGGGACAAACCGAGCCCCAGTCACCGACATCACCATCAGCATGGCTGCAATTCGGGTGTAGGGCCAAAAGTAGTTGGCAATAAATTCTAAGACCGTACTGGTTGGATACTCCATAACGGGAACTTAATAGAGGATCTGAGGCAGTCGTTCAATGATGCTAAAAAAGTATTCCATCATCGATTGCATCATCCAATGCCCGAACAACATCAGGGCAAGTAGCGTAATAATAAGACGAGGCAGAAAGCTCAATGTTTGCTCATTGATCGATGTTGCCGCTTGAAACACCGCCACAACCAGGCCGACCAATAAGCTTGGAATGATGATGGCGCACACCAACATCAATACCATCCATAGGGCATCTCTAAATATTTCTACAAACAGCTCAGGAGTCATCGTTATCTCCCGTCACACGACAAAACTACCGGCTAACGTGGACAGTATTAAATTCCACCCATCAACCAGGACAAAAAGCATGAGCTTAAATGGCAGCGACACAATCATAGGAGAGAGCATCATCATACCCATTGCCATCAATATAGACGCGACCACCAAGTCAATGATTAAAAATGGCAAAAACAGCATGAAGCCGATTTGAAACGCGGTTTTCAACTCGGATGTAATAAAGGCGGGTATCAGTACCGCCATGGACACTTCTTCAGGGTTTTGAACCTCAGAGCCTGAAATATTAACAAAAGTCTCCAAATCCTTAATCCGTGTTTGCTTTAACATGAAGGCCTTTAAAGGCTCTTGAGCGATGCTAAATGCGTCTTTGGCAAGAATTTGCTCACTTAAATATGGCTGAACCGCTTTTTCGTTAATCTCATTGATCACCGGCGACATGATGAAGAAGGTCAAAAAGATGGCGATGCCGATGATCACTTGATTCGATGGCGTTTGTTGCAAACCCATTGCTTGGCGAAGAATCGACATAACCACCACAATACGTGTGAAAGAGGTCATTAAAATAACCATCGCAGGCAAAAAGCCCAGCATGGTCATCAACGCGAGTATTTGCAGGTTTAAGGAGTAATCTTCACCACCATTCGGGTTCGTCGTCATAGTGAAAGCGGGAATCCCACCGCCACCACTCACGCTACCCGATGCCGTCGTTCTCGATGCTCCTTGGTCTCTGTCCATCGCAGTCACCGTAATATTGGATGCACCCGCTGCGGTGGGAGGAATGATAGTATCTAGCTCTTCTTGCGCAAAGGCGACCGGAGAAAAAGCGAACGAGGCGAAAAGGAGTAACGCACTCGCGATAATCAATGGGATAAAACGATTATGATTGGTCATTTTTCTTCAATAGCTGGCTCATCTGATTTGCAAATGACCCTGAAGCTAACTCCTCCTGAGTGATCGGGGTTTCTAGTTTTGAAATCAGCTGAATCGACTGGCTCGTCACACCGACCAAAAACTGCTCTTTCCCCGCTTCAATGATCATAACACGCTCTTTAGTACCCACCGGAATTTGACGAACAATCGATAACCCTTTTTGGTTCATCATCGTGGGGACACGCATTCTCTTTAGCGCCCAAGCTAACAAAAAAATCAAAGCAACAACGAATAAAAGCGACCCTACTGTAGTCGCTAAATCCAATTCACTGCCTGTGGCTGCCATGGCGCTATATGGCAAAAATACAAGCGCTAGTGCTACGTATTTCATTCGCTCGCTTTCTCTGTCATTGATAAAAGCATCTCATTGTTCTAAAACTAGCCGTTATCTAAGAAACTCATTGATTTAAGAATCCAGATTATCGAAGCTTTTTAATGCGTTCCGTTTGACTAATAACATCCGTTAAACGAATACCAAACTTATCATTGACGACAACCACTTCACCATGGGCAATCAACGTACCGTTGACCAGAACATCCAATGACTCACCCGCCACGCGTTCCAGTTCAACCACTGAGCCCTGGTTGAGTTGCAACAGGTTACGAATGCTGATCTGTGAGCGCCCGACTTCCATAGAAATGGTCACCGGAATGTCTAAAATCGTGTCGAGCTTGCGTCGCTCGTCTTCTGATATTGGCGAAGAGGTATCTTGTAACTCATCAAGCGGTGCTGCCAGAATGTCATCAACATCCACTTCAGGAGCGGATGGATCTTCTCCCAACGCGGCTGCCCATTCGTCTGCTAGTTTCTGGTCGTCACTTGGTTCACTCATTCTTTATTACCTACTCTTAATACTCATCTTCATCGTCGCCGTTATCATCCTCGAATTCAGACATTATGTCTTTGCCAAGGAAAGCGAGATCCGTTTTAACTACATCGGGACGTTTAATTTTCTCTGAAACTTGAACCGCTAAGTTTTCTCCCGAGCGTCCCATTTTTACTCGGTATGTCGGCAGTTCTTCGACAAACATGGTGGCATGTTCAGGCATGACCATCGGGATAATATCACCCGCTTGAAGCTCCATCAGGTCACGTAACGAAATATCTTGCTCCAGTAAATTCACCCGGAAATTAACGGGAACGTCCATGATCTCTTCACGTAATGCTGAACTCCAACGAATATCGGTTTCCATCTTATCCGACTGAACACCCGCATCGAGCAATTCACGAATAGGCTCAACCATGGAGTAAGGCATCACAACGTGGAAGTCACCACCGCCACCATCCACTTCGATATGAAATGAACTCACCACAATCACTTCTGTCGGGCTAACAATGTTCGCCATACTTGGGTTCACTTCTGAATCCAAATACTCAAACTCAACCCCCATCACCGGTGACCAGGCTTCTTTGTAATCTTCGAATACTATTTTGAGTAACAGCTGAACAATTCGTCTTTCTGTTGGGGTAAACTCTCGGCCTTCAATTCGTGCATGGAAGCGGCCATCACCACCGAAGAAGTTTTCTACCAAGATGAACACTAATCTTGCTTCCATCGTGACAAGCGCCGTACCTTTCAATGGTCTGAAACGCACCATGTTAAGACTGGTCGGTACATACAATGTGTTTTGGTACTCACCAAACTTCATCATTTGTACGCCATTAATCGACACTTCGGCGGTTTTTCTAAGCATGTTAAACAAGCTGATCCGAAGGTGTCTGGCAAAACGCTCATTGATAAGCTCAAGCGTTGGCATTCGACCACGAACAATTCGGTCTTGAGAAGAGAAGTCAAAATTAACCGCGGAGGCATTATCCACTTCTACTTCATCTTCGGCCTCATCAACATCGTCTACACCATGAAGGAGAGCATCAATTTCGTCTTGGCTTAATAGATCAGTCACTTCACACCTACTGAATTACAAAATCGGTAAATAATACACGTTCAATCACGGGATGACCGACAGCTCGTGTCAGGCTGGCTTTAATATCTTCGCTGGCCTTCGTTCTTAACTCTACTCGACCATCCACACTGCGCAGCTGATCGACCGTTGCCGAGGCAAACGTACCCAATAGCGCACTTTCAATTAAAGGTGAATGATAACGGGCGAGATTTTCATTTTCGCTTCCGCGTACCATCAGTTGGACTTTTATCTGAACCAACCGGTCGCGTTTATCACCGGTCACATTAAAGAGAAACGGCTGAGGTATGTTGACGTACGCCACAGGATCAGCCGGCAACGCCGCTTTCGCCTCAGCGGATGCCCCAGATTCGGCAGAGTCACTGGATCCCATAAGGAAAAATGCAGCGGCACCGCCACCAACCAGTAATACCACCACTGCAATGATAATGATCAGGAGTTTGCTTTTCCCTTTCGGTTGTTCTTGTTCTAATTCTTCATCAGCCATAACAATCTCTATTTATTCTTTTTATATCGTTTTGTTTTGTATAGTTTAAGCGTAATAACTGATTCCATCACGCTTTGTTGTGACATTCAAATCAACTTTTGTGTCTGAATCAATATTTTCGTCACTATCGCCCATATTATTGGCTAATCCTCGACCTGATCCTTGATTTTCATTGGTCGCATACTGCCCTTGTTGTTGACCTGAGTTCTGTTGCTGCACCGATGTATCGCCTAACTGTACCCCTTGCTGGGCTAACATTTCTCTTAGCCGAGGCATGGATTGTTCAATCACATCTCTCGCTTGTTGATTGGTCACCGTGAAATGAACCGCCGTGTTATCACCATTCATATTCATTCGAATTTGCATTCGACCGAGTTCTGGTGGATCCAGGCGGATATCAATGTTCTTTAAGTTCTTTGACATCATCATTTGAACTCGTTCTGCCACTTGCTCACCCGCCAAATCTCGACTTAACGGTAGAGGAACCTGAGCTTGTGCGGCTTCCGCTCTTGCGGCGGGCGGAAGTTGCTGTCCCGTTGCCTGAGCAATTTGCTGTGCCAATGCTGCCTCTTTAGGATCAACAGACTGGCCTTGATTAATGCCATTGGCCGCTTTCAAGCCCAGAGCGGCTTTCAACGCAGCTTGATTGTTGGCTTGTCCATGCACCCCCGGTGGAATGGCGCCATTGACAGCAATCATTTGTTGGAGTTGATTTTGAGTTAAATCCGCAGGCATGGCTGAAGCCATATTTTCAACCGCTAACTTATCAACCATTTGTGGAGACATAGATTGTGAAGACATGGTTTGTGAAGACATAGATTGCGGCGACTGATTCAAAGCCTGCTGAACGGACGCAGCAACCGCAGCTTGTGTTTGAGGAAGTTGCCCCTGTGATCGACCAGTTTGCAGAGCCGCTTGCTCCAAGTTCGCTTGTTCTACTGCTGCTGGGTTATTCCACGCAATGGCTCCCGCGCCTAAACTTGCAGCCGCTGCGGCTTCTTGCTCTGACAAGCCTGTTTTATTCTGAGCGTTCGTTGTGCCGTCAGATAATGGTTGAGAGGCTGTGCGTTCGGAGACGAACTGCTGAGATCCAAGTTGTTGTGCTGAGTTGGCCGCTTGAGTGGCATCCGTGGCTTCAACATCGATAGCCGAATCACCAGATAATACCTGTTCACCTTCTATGCCCGATTTCGCGGATATCTGCGTATTCCCTTCACCAGACTGAGGGCCATTAACGCCATGTTTTGCCATCACAGCAGCCACAATGTATTCTTCAGATACAGAAGTTTGATTGTTTCCTTTACCCACCGTTTGTTGTGACATTTCTGTCAATGACTCATCTGAAAGAGGCTCGCCGGAAGCAGCGGCCTGTTCGTTTTCAATAAATGGCTTAATAGAGTCAGGAATAGCGTCTGTTTGTTCTTGTTGCACTGAGTGATTTTTATCAACGGATTGAGATTTCTGAGCGTTGAGTGCCACTTCTTGATCGGTTTGGTTATCGACATCACCACGAACTTTATTGCCCTCTGAAGATGCCCCTTGTGCCACCATGTTTGTTACTTCTGAGTGTTGACTGTCGCTGATTTCACTTTGCTGAGGCAATGGCTTGCCGTCTTTGTCTTTCAGTGCATTATTTGATTCGTTGAGCCTACCCAACAATTCATCACTTTCACTGACGGTCTTCGCCGCTTCATCACGACGATTGCTTTCCGCACTCTGCTTCTGTTTATCAACATCACCTTTTACCGCAGCCATATCCGCATCGTCACCACTGCTCTTTGCACTTTTTGTTGATTCTGTTGATGCATCCGACTCACTCACTTGCTTAAGCATCTCGTCGGCACTTTCATCAGCAGAGCCGCCCTTAATGGCTTTTGCGTTACCTTCTGAATTTTCAGACTTTTCGCCAGCCTTAACCGAGGTTTCAGTGGACGCTCCCTCGTTGCCTTTTGTCTCACCACCGTCCATCAATCCACCTACCATGGCAGACAGCTTGGCAAAAAATCCTCCAGATTCTGACGGGGCCCCTTCTGATAAGGTCGATGCTGAATCAGAGCCTGACTGGACAGATTTTGTATTAGGGCTATCGGAAACTGGCTTTAGATTAATATTCATACAGGTCACACTCTCAGCAAGAAAACGGGTTAAGCCATACTCAATCAGGATTACGGGCGGTAAGACGATGCTAAAAATTGAGATAGCATCTAGTTTTTGCAAGAAGTACGCCAATATTTGCCGCTAAAAGAGATCCTTATTCGATTTGTTACGGCTAAACTGCAGTGTTGAAAACTCATCGAGTTGTTTCTGTTCACGCATCTCTTGAAGCTTTTGTTTTTCTGTCTGTTTCTTTTCCAACAACCACTCATAAGAGCGGCGCTGTTTACGCACTTCTAACCAATGCTCCTGACAATTATCGACTTGGCTTTTAAAGTGCGATTCCGCTTGTTTCTGCTTAGCCAGTGTTTCGTCAAGTTGAGTGAGAAATCGATTCAAATGACCATACTGACTGGCCGTCAATCCTTCTTTCCCACGATCAATCAGTTGCTGACAGTAATCTAAACGGTATTTTTCAATCTGGGAGAGTTGCTCATAGTAATTATTCAGCTCTGCGTTCGCTTGGTTAAGAGCCAGAACCGCCTGGTCTTCTCGGTCTTTCGATTGCTCCAGTAAAAAGCCTAGTGCGTTTTCCATTTTGCTATGACTCTATCTGCAAAACGTTTTTCAACATGCCAACACACATTGCGTAAGGCACACTTTCTTTCATACTTTGCTGGAGGTATTCATCCAATCTCGGCTTAAGCGTGAACGCACTGTCAATGCCTGGGTCCGTACCTGGTTTATAGGCACCAATAGAAACAAGATCTTGGTTTTTTCGACAAATAGAAAGAACTTGCCTCACCGCTTTGGACATCAGCATATGCTCATCGGTGGTAATCTGTGGCATCACGCGACTGACTGATTTTTCTACGTCAATCGCTGGATAATGGCCTGCATCGGCCATTTCACGAGATAAAACAATGTGACCATCAAGAATCGCACGTGAGGCATCGGCGATAGGGTCTTGTAAATCATCCCCTTCCGTTAATACGGTGAAAAATGCGGTAATCGAACCTTGATGTTCACCGCCATTTCCTGCTCTTTCGACCAAAGCAGGCAACTTTGCAAACACCGAGGGTGGGTAACCTTTCGTTGCTGGAGGTTCGCCTACGGACAACGCAATTTCACGTTGAGCCTGGGCAAAACGAGTCAAGGAATCCATAAGCAATAGCACATCTAAGCCTTGATCACGGAAATATTCCGCCACCGTCAACGCTGTTTGACAGCCTTTCAAACGCATAAGTGGTGAAGAATCGGCCGGAGCCGCCACCACAACAGAACGTTGACGGCCATCGACACCAAGAATCTCTTCAATAAATTCTTTTACTTCTCGTCCACGCTCACCAATAAGGCCAACGACCACAACTTGCGCCGTTGTTCCTCGGGTCATCATACCCAGCGTGACCGATTTACCGACACCAGAGCCCGCAAACAACCCAATACGCTGACCTTTGCCTACAGTAAGCAACCCATTGATCGCTTTTAGCCCGACATCTAAGGGTTCGGTAATGGGTTTACGTGACAAAGGGTTAATAGGGGAAGAATTAAAGGCGGCGCGATGTTCAGTGTAAATTGGGCCCAAACCATCCAGCGGGTTACCCACACCATCAATGACTCGACCTAACAATTCCATTCCCACCGACAACCCCACTTCGCTGGTGAGTGGGGTCACTTTAGCACCGGGGAGCACTCCGGTGATTTGCTCGCTGGGCATTAAATAAAGATTATCGCCAGAAAAACCGACCACTTCCGCTTCCATCTCACCGGTCATGGTTTCAACGGTACAGAGGCTACCGATAGGCGCACGGCAACCCGTCGCTTCCAATGTTAAACCAACGACTCTGACCAATTTACCAGAGGCAACCGGTTTACAGCTCACGCCCTGGGTTTTGTATTGGTTGAGGCGTTCGGCTAAAGGCAGCATTAATCAGCACCTTGATGGCGATTACTGCCACAGAAACTGGCAATAACGCTACGAATTCGTTCTTCTAATCGATAGTTTACACTCGACTCACCGGCTTCAATTTGAACATCACCACGATTAAGCGCCGGTTCACTGTGCAGTGTCCAATTACGAAAATCGAGTTCTTTGTCACCGTATGATTGTCGGATAATATCGACGTCTTCTGGATGTAACTTGAGGGTAATCGCGTGACCAGAAACGGGTAAGGCTTCCACGGATTGTTTAACCGTATCGAGAATAACTTGGGGATTGGTTTGCACTTCAACGTGGACGACTTCTTTGACCAAAAGTAGCACCATATCGACTAACTGTTTTTCAACTTGCGCGTTCATTAGCTCTAATGGCTGAGCAAACTGGTTAGCTAAAGAAACAAAAGTCGCCACTTGCTCGTCAATGAACGATTGCCCTGCGACAAGCCCTTCGGACTTACCCAGTTCAAGGCCTTCCGTGCGGCCTTCTTCTATGCCCTGCTCTTTGCCTTTGTCGTATCCTTGTTTAAAGCCAGCTTCTTGCCCTTGCAGTAAACCTTCCTGATACGCACCTTGTTTGATCTGTTCAATTTCATCGTTAGTCAGCTGTAAAGGGGCTTCTTCAACCGGATCTTCAAAACTAGGAACCCAGCTAGGGTCATAATTCATCGCTGTTTCTTTGGCGTTTTTATTCACCTCTGCCCCATAATCAGGCAGCCCCCACTTTTTAGGTTGAGCGACTGATTCATCATCAAGGCGTAAAAAGCCACGTTTTCTTTCACCTGACATGGGAATCCTTTATTAGCGTGATTATTTGATAAATTGTTTGATAATTAGACTCAGTGTCATTGCTTAACGTGTCATTGCTTAACGTGATAACAGCATTGCATTCTCAACAACCTGAATTACAAGAATTCGTCTGCACCACCAGAAAGCATGATCTCTCCGTTATCTGCCATTCGACGTGCAATAGCAAGAATCTCTTTTTGCGCCGCCTCTACATCAGAAACTTTAACCGGAGGCATCGCTTCTAAGTCATCACTCATCATCTCAGCAGCACGTTTCGACATGTTCTTGAAGATCTTGTCTCGTAATGCATCGTCTGCGCCTTTGAGGGATTTTTGCAACACATCTTGCGGTACATCACGCAGCAGTTTTTGAATACCTTGGTCATCCACTTCAATAAGGTTTTCAAAGACAAACATGAGATCTTGAATTTGCGTTGCCATATCTTCATCTTGATCTCGGATTTGATCCATCAAGGTGCCTTCAACATTATTGTCCATGTAGTTCATGATTTCAGCCGCGGCTTTCAGGCCACCAATTTTGGCCGCTTGCGCACCAGCTTGACCCGCAAACTGTTTCTCCATGATTTCGTTCAATTCAGCCAGTGCCGATGGTTGAACTTCTTCAAGGTTGGCAATTCGCATCATTAAGTCTAAGCGATCACGTTCTGCAAACTGAGACAATATCTCCGCCGATTGATCCGCTTCTAGATAAGACAATACGATGGTTTGAATCTGAGGGTGCTCATTAATGATGATGCTGGCAACTTGACGTGGATCCATCCATTTCAATGAATCCAAACCTTTTGAGCCGGTCCCTAACAGTATTTGGTCAACAAGATTATTGGCCTTATCTTCACCCAAGGCAGCCACTAATGCATTTCGCATAAAGTCTTCGCTGCCCATACCGATATTGGTGTATTTCTGGATGTCTTCTAAAAATGCACGGTGAACAGCGCCCACTTTTTCTTGGCTAAGATCCGATGCTTTGGCCATGGCACTACCCACCCTTTGAACCTGCTTCGGCTCTAGATGACGAATAATTCCCGCGGCATCTTCTTCATTCAGACTCAGCAGCAAGATCGCCGCTTTTTCATCACCGGTAATGGTTGCTATGTCGACGGTGACTTCATTGCCGCCTTCCCCATTATCTTGGGGTACAATATCGTTAGGCATCTTCCATCCAATTTTTCACAACTTGAGCGGCAAGCTCAGGTTCATTAGCCACTAATGCGCGAACTGCTTTTAGCACATCTTCATCTTTATGCAGGTTCGGTAAATCAATGCTAGAACCGAACTCGAACAACTCACCACCTTCAATTTCACCGCCAATCAAGCTGGTTTCGCCATCGGCGCCAATCGGTAATCCATCTGGACCGTACATCTGTTCATCATCGTCAGCGGTTGGGTTAAGCAGTTTTTTCATCGCTGGACGTACAAGGACTAAGATCACAACGACAATGACGAGTGCGCTAGCAAACCAACGAATCCAATCGTTAAAGTTAGGGTGTTCCCAGATAGGCACATCTGCAATGTTTTCAATTTCAGGCTGAGCAAAGTTCATACTCAGTACATTGAGTAAATCGCCTCGGCCTTCATTAAAACCTACAGCACCAACCAGCACCTGACGAATTGAATTTAAATCACCTTCGCTAAGTGAAGTGTACGTCGTTTCTCCTGTTTCCGGATTCACGGAAGAACGATTTTTTATGGCGACCGCGACGGTTTGTCGATTCACAATGCCCGTTTGACGTCTTTCGTGGCTGATAGTGGTATCTAACTCGAAGTTTCGTGTCGCTTCTCGGTGCACTGAGCCTTGGCCTGTTAGTGAGCCATCTTTCATTTGTGCAACGTCTTGAGGAATCGATGCATCCGCTGGAGGTTGATTACTGAGCGCCCCAGGAATACCAGCAACGACATTACCGTTATTGTAATCTTCCAAGGTGTACTCACTACGAGTTGCGGGCGTGTTTGGATCGAAACGCTTACTGGTTTGTTCGACAGCGCTGAAATCCAGTTCGATATCGACTTGAGCGGTGTAGTTCCCAAAGCCAAGGATAGGGATGAGGACTGAATCTATTTTTTCGCGTACCGCTTGTTCTTGTTTTCTTTCTAATTCGTGCTCTTTTCGGCGCGCAGCTGATGCTGGGTCTTGAGAGCCTGAGCTAAGTAAGCGGCCGTGTTGATCCGTCACCGTGACTCTCGTCGGTTTCATGCCGGGTACCGCACTGCCTACCATATCAACAATAGAGTCGACTTCACCTTGTTTGAGCGACGCTCCTGTTCTGAGTGTCAAAAATACGGAGGCCGATGCTTCTTGGTTATGACGAACAAACACGCTTTGCTTGGGAAGTGCCAGTAACACACGAGCCTTACGTACTTGTTTCATTTCTTCCATTGTTTTAGACAGTTGACGTTCTCGGCTTAGTTTTAAACGTTCCAATTCTAATCGCTGAGAAACACCAAAGCCCATGTCTTGAAGCAGGATATCGTCACCAGCACTGCCCTGTTGGTTAAGACCAGCACGCGCTAGGTTGAGTTTTAAATTATTGTAGTTATTCACCGGAACTAGAATGGTATTACCTTCTAGTGTGTAATCGAGTTTTTGCTGATCAAGGTAATCAAGAACGGGGATAAGCTCTTCTGTCTCATAAGCCCCGAGTGGGCGCATTTCAGGCTCTTTCACCCAGAAAAAAAGCATCACAATGAGTGCGACACAGATAGAGATAGAAAGGACTAGAACGACTTGACGAAGTAGGTCTAAATCACCGATCGCCATATCAAATTTTGATGAGCTTTTTTCGTCGAGATCGGGGTTTTGCGTTTGTGTATCAAGATCGGAGCTTGTGACCATCGAGTGACTGTCTGCAGAATCCGTTAATGCTAAGTCTGTATTTTGATTATCGTCAGTCACGTTTACTACCTAAATTATACTGGCATGTTCATAAGTTCTTTGTACGCTTCAACCAATTTGTTGCGCACCTGAATCGTTGCTTCAAAAGCAACACTCGATTTATTACGAGCGATCATTACATCCGACAATGACACGTCTTCATCACCTCGATCAAAGCGCATTTGAAAGTCGCTTGACGATTTTGAAAGCCCATTAACGTTATTGATCGCTTTGTTCAGCATATTGCCAAAATCGGCACCCACACTTTGGCCCGTGGCAGTCGGTTTTGTATTCGTGGCTTCAAACATGAGCGCTTGCATTTCGCCTTGTAGACCGTTAACTATCATTACAACCTCAAATGCCAATTCTTTGACTTATGTTCATTCTTATTAAGTAAACAGCAATTAATATGCCATTATTTTGTGTCGCATCCTTTATTACTTTTTAGCCCGGTACATCGATGCCCGCATCTCTCATTTTAGCCAGTTTGTAGCGTAATGTTCGAGGGCTAATACCCAGTTTTTCGGCCATCTCTTTACGGCGACCATTGCACTCAACCAATGTATCTAAAATGATGCTGTACTCTTGATCTCGTAACTCTCCACCCAACCCAGATGAAGCAGAAGTTACCGCACTGGATGAATCAACCTCAGCAACGGGTTTAATCGACGGTGCCGCTATCCCAGTTTCAACCACTTGCTGCAGCCCACTAGCGTCTTGCCAATCGATCCCTTCGAGTAAGATATGCTCACCGGTAATGTTTTGATTGTCGCTTAATATCAACGCACGCTGAACCACATTGTCCAGTTCACGAACATTTCCAGGCCAGCTGTATTGAAGCAACTTACTCAAGGCTTGAGCGTTAAGCTGTGGCACGGGGATACCGAGCTTTTTACAGTGTCTCTCAACCAAATGCTGAGCGAGCGGTTGGATATCTCCAGGTCTTTCGCTTAGCGCAGGCCAGGTAATTGGGAAGACGTTCAGTCGATAGTAGAGGTCTTCTCGGAAATTGCCCTCTTGCACATACTGCTTTAAGTCTCGGTTACTGGTGGCTAGAACACGCACGTCCAGTTGAACACTTTTTCGACTGCCTAAACGCTCGACTTCACGCTCTTGGATAACACGTAGCAATTTGGCTTGAAGATTTAAATCCATCTCACTGATTTCATCAAGTAAGATCGTTCCGCCTTGTGCTTGCTCAAATTTCCCCGGACAAGCTTGTACCGCTCCGGTAAACGCGCCTTTTTCGTAACCAAACAGTGTGGCTTCTAACATATTGTCTGGAATTGCTGCGCAGTTGATCGCAACAAATGGCCCATCTTTTCTGTTCGACGCGTTATGAATATAGCGAGACATCACCTCTTTACCAGAACCACTCGGGCCAAGTACCATGACATTGGCATCGGTTTTGGCGACTTTATCAGCCAGCGCCAATAATTTTAGACTTTTTTCATCGGCAACGATGGCATCACCATTGTCATCGGATTTGACTGGCGCGTAACGACTGACCATATTGAGCAAGACTTCAGGCGCAAAAGGTTTCGCCATATAGTCTATTGCCCCATCTTTCATCGCAGAGACAGCATCTTCAATATTGGCGTAAGCTGTCATGAGTAGCACAGGTAAATTTGGCCAATGTTGTTTGATGTTTCGCAACAGTGCCAGTCCCCCCATCCCAGCCATTTGTACATCAGAAACCACAATATCAACAGAGTTAGATTTCAGCTTAACCAACGCGTCTTCTGCACTGTCCGCTTCTAACCATTCATAACCGGCTAATGCCAATGTATCGACTAAAGCTTCACGTAGTCCCTCATCATCTTCTACTATCAAGACTTTACTTTGCGCCATGGTTATTCTCCGTTAGTGGTGACTGCTGATTCCGAATCCGACATTTGAGCTGTGGGAATCGTCTCTTGCGTATCTGAAGCGTGATGCTTTAAGGGTAGGCACATGGTGAAACATGCGCCATCGCCTTGCTCTGAAATAAGCTCTAATTGACCATCGTGGGCCCGACAAACCATTTGTACCACGGCTAGACCTAAGCCCGTTCCTTGAGATCGCGTGGTAAAGAACGGCTCCATAATTTTGCTTTGTAGCTCTTTAGGCACTCCCGGCCCACTGTCTTGCACCGAGATTTTGAGCCTGTCATTAACAGGTCGGAAGAACACATCAATCTGTGCATTTTTTCCACTGATCTGAATGGCATTCAACACCAAGTTACTCAATGCAGAAGCGATGGCATTGGCGTTGCCTAATAAGGTCGTTTGCTCTTGTTCGACTTCTAAGCAGTAATCTATGTGGTTATGTTTCAGCGCCGTTTCCACCATTGGATTAAACTCTGCAACTAATTCTCCAATCGTGAATGACTTCACGACTTTATTATCACCACCTTTAGCAAACAACAGCATGTCATTCACTTGCTTTTCTAAATCATGCAGTCTATCCATAAGTTTAGATTGAAAACGGTCTTTCGTGGCCGGTGGCAGGTTCGGTGCTGCTAGATTGGATGCATATAACATCGCACTAGAGAGTGGCGTTCGTACTTGGTGCGCTAACGAAGCCACCATTTTCCCCAGCGATGACAAACGCTGAAGATCGCCAATTCTTGATTGAAGTAATCGAGTCTCAGTGAGATCGGTAATTAAAATCAGTTGGCCGGTGTGCGATGCAGAAATCGCTAATCGGACTTTGCGACCATTGCGTAAGGAGATTTCGTGTCCATCATCTTCTCGCGGAGCAAAGGCAGATTGAATAACGGTAAACCACTTTTCTCCAATCAAAGAGACTTCTAACAGCTTTTGAGCTTCTGGATTGGCTTCACGCACAACACCTTGGGTATCGAGCAAAATGACACCGGCGGGCATAACGTCGAGTACTTGTTTGTAGCGCTCGACTTGATCTTCAAGCGTGTCTAGGTGCGACTGATGTTCTGTGGGTTCTGATGTTTGCATGTCGATTTTCTGCCAATAGTCGATTTTCTGCCAATAAAAGGACAATAGCCTGGCATGCAATTAACAAGCCAGGCTATTGTTATTTAAAAATCAACGGGTTACACCTAAATCATTGAGCTGTCAACTAATTGACATGCTATCGCTGAATATCATATTTACGCATTTTTTCAACAAGCGTTGTCCGTCTCATCCCCAGCATATCAGCGGCTCGAGCAACAACACCACCTTGAGCATCAAGCGCTTGATTGATCATGTTTACTTCGAGATCAGCCAAGAGCTCTTTTAGATTAAGACCTTCTGGTGGAAGAGATTGTGGAGCATTTGCGATCATCTGCTCATGAAACGGGTCAACGTTTTCTAAACTGAAATCTTCTGAAAAGATGTCGGCTAAAACATCGCGCTCTTGCTCTTCAATTGAAGCAAAGCTGGTGTTTTCAGGCTGAAATTCTGGAATATCACTGTAGCGATACTTAGTGGGAAGATGATTCACATCCACTAAGCTGTTCGGGTACAAAATGATCATCCGTTCAATCAGATTCGCTAACTCACGAACATTACCCGGCCAGTCATGCTCCATTAATGAGTTAATCGACCTCGGAGTGAAACAAATAGGCTGACCGCCTTCGGCTTCCATGCGAGTCATTAATTCTTGAAGCAATAGCGGAATATCATCTTTACGATGTTTTAATGCCGGCATTTCAATCGGAAAAACGTTCAAGCGATAATAAAGGTCTTCGCGAAAAGACTCCGCAGTAATCATTTCTTCTAAGTTTCGATGCGTGGCTGCAACAACCCGCACATTAACTCGGATCGTGGTATTTCCACCGACACGCTCAAAACAGCGTTCCTGAAGAACACGCAGCAGCTTGACTTGCATAGGCATTGGCATGTCGCCAATTTCATCTAGGAAAAGCGTTCCACCTTCTGCAAGCTCAAATCGTCCTTTTCTTGAGGTGATCGCCCCAGTAAATGCACCTTTTTCGTGACCAAACAATTCACTTTCCAGTAAATCAGGAGGAATAGCCCCACAGTTGATCGGTACAAAAGGCCCCTTACGACGGGTGGAATGGTAATGAATGTTACGCGCTACCACTTCTTTACCCGTACCCGATTCGCCTAGAATTAAGACATTCGCTTCCGTATCGGAGACTTGTTCAATCAAATGTCTGACTTCTTGAATACCCAGGCTTTGACCGACTAAACTGCGAAATAAGGTGTTTTTCCTAGAGAGAGAAGTTTGAACACCTTTACGACCAAGAAAGTCTTTGCAGTGTCTCAGCGCCTCACTAAGTTGCGGGTAATTTAGGGGAAACTCCAACTCTCCAACGTATTGTGGATAGTCGTCGACAGGGTACGCTTGTTTGCCCGCGACCAAGAGTGGGATGTGATGAACAGATGAAAGCTGTTGACTCAAGCTAGAAGGCAGTACTTCCCCTTGTATAGAACCAAGAATGCATCCTGCTGAAAACTTTGACCAATCGATATCCTCGATATGATCCGATGTCACTACTTCGCACTGCTCTCCAACGAATTCTAAAATATTACTGAGATTAATTCGCACTTGTGCGTCATCTTCAATCACAAGTATTTTTGATAAACCATGCATAGGTGAGAATGATTGCCTTCATTTTGATAAGTTGGTGGCTAAATCTAATAGTCCGGAAACAAGGCGCTTACTTTGATAAGAGCTACTATAACGATAGACAATTTATATAAATCAGCAACAAAAAAGCCACTACAATACTGTAAGTGGCTTCTATTTTATTTGATTAAAAAAATAAGGCAACTAAGCAATTACTCGTTGTGAGGTTAATGTCATCTTTTGCTTAGGAATTAGATACCAACGTCGGAGGCGGTCAAGTTATGATATTCCGTCGGAATTTGATCCCAAGCTGACTTAATTTCACGAATAATATCGATAACATCGTCTATCGGCTGAGGGTCATTTTTATGGTTTGCCGCAGAAATTTGAGTGATCATGAACTCATAGAGTTGATCCAGGTTTTTGGCAACATCTCCGCCATCACTCATCGATAAACAGCTTCTCAGGCTAATTATGATGTCCAGAGCTTTACCTAGGCGTTCACCTTTCACTGGAATATTACCCTGTTGCATCGCGGCTTTTCCTTGGATCAGTCGCTCAATAGCACCCGCCATAAGCATTTGCACAATTTTATGCGGTGACGCCGCACTCAACTGACTGTCTACTGATACCTTTTTGTATGCCTGTAATGAACCACGCATAACGTTCCTCTTTTATAAAAACTTCTTGTATTGCTGAACAGACTTGTTGCCGTAACGGTACTTTTTGAGTGTACTGCCAATTTTCATTGTTTCTGATTGCATCAGCGTTACGATTTGTTTTGTCTGTTCAACTAAAGAGAGCCAATCATCTGACTCAGCAAAACTCGGATTTTCTTTTATATAGTTTAAGATATTTTGCAATATCCGTTCCCTTTTATCGACCAGCTCCATAATATCTTCAGCATTAAAGTCATTTGTTTGTAAAATACCTTTAATTTGGTGATCAATATCACGAATTTCATTCGTTGCCGCTACGTTGCTTTCGGTAACCATACCATTAACCTAATGCATTCATCATGCCGGCCAGTTGGTATTGCATTTTACTGGTTGAGTCCTGCATGCTGGCAAATTTTGAATGAGTCCGCTTCTCAAGACCTTCCATCCGGCGATCGAGTGCCGCTTGGTCGTCTGCTAGGCGGTAATTTCTCTCCACTAAGCTCTGCTCTCGAGTCCTTATCGATCCCGTTGCATTAGTCATACTGTGGATGGCATCTTCCACTTTTTTAGCAAAACCCTGGTTGCCACCGAAGAAGTCACCCAACTTAGTGAAATTATTATTCAGTTGGCGATCAAGCATATTATAGTTGATTTCAAGCGTACCTTGACGAGTCGTGGTGATACCAAATTCAGTCAATGACTTTAGTTCGTCTGGTGCAGGCTCAATACTCGAAGAAAACACCGACTTCAATCGTGAGTCTGCACTTCGTACAATACTATCGCCTGCCAGTGGGCCAGCTTGTCCTGTACGAGGGTCTACGCCACCTAACTCTTTGCTAGTCTGATAAAACTGGTTGTAGGCCGCGACAAACTGTTCGATATCCTCTCGGACCCCTTGCCTGTCGTATTCGATATCAATTTCCGCAGGCGGTTTGTTTGGATCGGTTTTGCCTTTGATAGAAAGGTCAACACCTTCGATGGCATTCTCAATCACATTATTATTGCTTGAAAGCTGTGCGACACCATCAAGCATGACTTTTGAATCTTGCGCGGCTTGAACCTGTGTCATCCCCATATAGGAATCGAAAGCACTTTGTGCCGATTTTAAATCCGCGTCCGCTTGGTCAACTCGCTCCAAATAGGCACGTTCTTCCGGCGTTAATTTTGCCCTTTCCATCTGCTTTGCGCGTTCAGGGCTGATTTCCCCACTTTCAACGGCACGTGCAATGGCGGCTTTTTCTTCTGCCAATTTACGCTCTAATTCTTGTTTCGCCTCTTTTGGCGTAACGTAAGAATCCGTCAGGGTGCCTGACGCACTGTTGCTCCAACCGGGAACGTCCGATGATTTCTCTAACGCTTTCGCATCGAGCTCTGGATCCGGTTCATAGTAAGAGTCGAGTAACGTTCCGGATGCCGTCTCCGTCCAACCAGGAATCCGATCTTGAGGCTTCACATACTTGTTCGCATCCGTTGCGGCTGCTATCGCATCTTTAGAAAGTTCATTACCTGCCAAGCCCGCTTTTTCAGCATTAGGATCGGCGTTAATCACGGCCTGAGATGCTTCATCAGCCAACTCTTGATCCACATCTTTTGCTGCGTCACTAATGGTGTCGGCGACTTTTTGCGCCAATTTTTGCTCGATTGGGGATAATGGACTGATCAGTTCTTGCGCAGCGGAACGGGCTTTTTCTAAATCTTTAACACGTTCTTCAAGTGTTTTGTATTCCAGTTTATTTAGCGGATTTAAACTGTCGTCTGTTTGGGCCGAAATTTTGATGGCGTTTTCTTGCCCAGAAAGGTTTGATGCAACGATAAGCCTTGGGCCATCGACATCATTAATCACCGAGGCACGAACACCCGGGTTGCTTTTATTGCCGTTTATTTCTCTGACGACATCAACTAGGCTGGCGTTGTCTTTCACATCAATGGTGAAATCATTTCTTCCTAATTGAATCTGCAGCTTACCAGGGCCAAATTTATCATCATCAGACAATACATCTGATGCGACTTTATGACTCTGTGCAAGCTGCAACACATCGACAGAATATCTGCCTGCCATCGCTTCCGTATTCGCGGTTGCAGCGACGACACCCTCATTTGAGGTGCCGACAGTTCTGGCTGCAAACGCTTTCTCTTGCCGAAAGCTGGCCATGAGATTTTTCATCGTATCCAGCGACTCTTTGAGTCGACCATAGGCGCTAATACTCGCATCAATATTAGTCCGCTCATTGTCAATGCGTTGCTGTTTAGGCATACGCTCTGCATTGACAATTTTGCTGACCATAGAATTGATATCCATGCCAGTATTCATCCCCATAGGGCCTAAACTCATTAAATCACCTCAAAAAACACGATTATACCTTATCAATAACCAGCCCAGATGAATAACGGGCTGCCTGATCTCTAAGACGTCCTAACACCTCTAACATCTCCTCTTCCGGTATCTGGCGAATAATATCTCCAGTACTGGCCTCATAGATGGTAACAACATCCCTTCCTGACTGCTCATCGACACGGAAGGATAAACCGGTATTGATAGAAGAAATGAAATCATTCATCTGCTCTACCATAGCCTCTCGCTCTTGTTTGTTCAGCTGTTCGCGCTGTTTAACCAGCTCAATTGTCGCCTCAACAGACTTTACGTGATTTTGGTTTACTTGTGATGCTTTATTACTCTCCTTTCGGTAGGAAACATTGGGTGCACCATTGTTTTCTGAAGCAAGTTTAATGCCACCATTTGAGCCGTAAGGCTGGATGATCGATGCATTGGATGATATGTCCATAACAGTCTCCCTTCCACCTTATAGGTCAGTAACTCTAAGAGCTACCTTTCCCAATAAGCTCCTGACGAAACCTACCGATCAACCTAACAAGCTAAGAGCTGCAGATGGTGACTGCTTTGCTTGAGCTAGCACTGACGTACTCGCTTGTTGCAGTATTTGCGATTTCGTCATTTGCGTTGTTTCCTTTGCATAATCAGTATCTTGAATACGACTACGAGATTGGTTTACGTTCTCGTTGATGTTGTCCAAGTTACTGATCGCATGTCCAAATCGATTTTGGAACGCACCTAATGATGCCCGCTGACTATCTACCGCCGTCAGTGCACTATCAATGATCGATACGCCTTCTTGCGATCCGGCAACAGTGGTGACATCAACATCAGCAACAGTCACATTTTTACCTGCACCAAATCCAATTTCACCGCCTAAACCACCACCAATAGTCACATCACCAGAGACTTTCTGTGATGAGGCAAACAGTTGAAGCTTACCTTCTTCACCCACGGATGCTTTCACATCTTCGCTTTGACCATTGATATAAGTCGCCAACTGCTCTAAATCGTCGCCTTGTTTCGCTTCAATTGACAGTGACTTAGCCACCCCATTTTGATCATTATAGTTCAGAGTAAGATCCGTCGCTGCATCGACTTTCCAGTCTGGTGATTGACCATTTGTAGCAACATAACTTCTTCCACCCATCGCCATGGTATCTGATCGCATGTTGCCCATGTTAAGCATTACTGCTTCACCTGAGCCTGCTCCGATCTGAAATGACTGAGTACCAAATGAACCATTAAGCAGTTTGTTACCACCAAATGACGTGGTTTCAGCAATACGATTCAGTTCGTTATTCAGTGCCGAAACTTCTTCCTGGATAGCAACACGCTCAGAACGAGAATTCGAACCATTAGAGGATTGAAGGGAAAGGTCGCGCATTCGTTGTAAGATATTGGTGGTTTCGTTCATTGCTCCTTCAGCTGTCTGAGCAATAGAGATACCATCATTGGCGTTTTTTACCGCCATATCTAAACCACGGCTTTGCGAAGTTAAACGGTTAGCAATTTGAAGACCTGCCGCATCATCTCGAGCACTGTTTATCTTGTACCCCGACGATAGGCGTTCCATCGACTTTTGAGTTCCGTCGGCAGCACCATTTAGATAGCGCTGCGCGGTCATCGCCGACACATTTGTGTTTACGTTAATTGCCATATTTGATCTCCTTCGGCATTTAGGTTGATGCGCCGTCGTGTCTCTCACCTCACATTGACGCATCTCATTTCTCTCAGTCCTGTAACGGCCGAGGCGAAATAAGCTTTAGGAAATATTTAATTATTTTTTAATTTTATTTTGTACCGATTGAATTTGTGATCAAGAACAAATAATTACACCGGAAAATCGTCAATAACTGGCGTCATGGAAAATTTCAACTATAAGCGCAGGTTGAATCTAAATATCAGCGGAGCGAATGCCATCTAATTTTCTATTACTCAAACTTACTTTAGCGACAAACAGAAAAAATCCAGCCTAAGCCGGATTTTTATTTCACTCAATAGAAGAGCTACTTTGAGAATTGATTCTCTCTGCTTTAACCTGTCAGCGGTTAACCGAGTAGGCTTAGTGCTGAGTTTGGCGCTTGTTTCGCTTGAGCAAGAATAGAGCTTGATGCTTGCGAAAGAATTTGAGACTTAGTCAGTGCCGTTGTTTCTTTAGCAAAGTCTGTGTCTTTGATTCGGCTCTTAGACGCATTCACGTTTTCGTTGATGTTATCTAAGTTGCTGATAGCGTGGTCAAAACGGTTTTGGAAAGCACCCAGTTCAGCACGGTGGCTATCGACAAAATTCAATGCCGCATCAACAATGGCAACGGACTCTTGAGCGCCACCAACGGTTCTTACGTCAATAGTGTCAACCGTTACAGCCTGACCTGGTTCGAAACCAAGTTCACCAGCAAGAGCACCACCAAACGCCACATCACCTTCTACTTTGTTGCTACCTGCTAACATTTGTAGTTGTCCATCTTCATTAACAGACGCTTTAATGAAGTCTTGTTGACCATTGATGTACGTCGCTAGCTGCTCAATATCATCGCCTTCTTTCGCGTTGATAGTCAGTGCTTGGTCTTGGCCAAACTTGTCTTTGAACGCCATTGTTAAATCAGCACCGCCAGCTTGTACTGACCAGTCTTTATCTTGGCCGTTAGTAGTTTTGTAGCTTGTACCACCCATTTCTGCGTTATCACTACGCATGTCTTTCAAAGACAGCATAACCGCTTCACCGTTGTCTGCACCAATTTGGAAAGACTTAGTTTCGAACGTACCGTTCAGTAGTTTGTTGCCACCAAATGACGTCGTTTCTGCAATACGGTTTAGCTCATTGTTTAATGCACTGACTTCTTCTTGAATCGCTACACGCTCAGATTTTGAATTAGAGCCGTTAGCGGATTGAAGAGACAAATCACGCATACGTTGCAGGATGTTTGTCGTTTCATTCATTGCACCTTCAGCCGTTTGTGCAATCGAAATACCATCGTTGGCATTGCGTACTGCTACATCAAGACCGCGGCTTTGAACATTCAAGCGGTTCGAAATTTGAAGGCCAGCAGCGTCATCTTTAGCACTATTGATTTTAAAGCCAGATGATAAACGTTCCATTGACGTCTGCTGTGCGTTGTTTGCACTGTTAAGGTAACGCTGTGCTGTCATTGCTGATACGTTAGTATTTACGTTCACTGCCATGGTATATCTCCAATTGATCTTCCGATGGTTCCGGTTTTCGAATTCTCGAAAAACCAAACTGTTCTTTTAAAGTTACTTTTATTAACGGCGCAATTTTCCAAACCTTGAGACTTTTTTTATGTTTTTTTTAAATTAAGTGCTTTTGAAGCGTAAATCGTGATAGGTCGGTCAAAAACACAACAATTGCGTATTTATTGTTAAAGGTTTGTTTCACTTGGTCGATACTTTCGCGCTTTCTACTGAAGCCCATAAAACACTCCATGAGGACAATCAAGCTTTGCACCACAGCAATAGAGCTCCACACCGCGGCAATAGTAAAGGAGCCAAGTGACGACGACGTTTTACCGCTAATGAATAAGCTCTATAGTGAATAATCTCTAAATGAATAGACTCGATATACAGATGTAACTATGACTTGGCATCAACCTAATAGGGTTAATGCTAAATTTGGCTGTTGCTTAGCTTGCGCCAAAATAGAAGTGCTTACTTGTTGTAGGATTTGTTGCTTGATCATTTGGGTTGTTTCTTTCGCATAATCGGTATCTTTAATGCGGCTGTTCGAGGCGGCAAGGTTCTCATGTACATTATCTAGGTTGTTAATCGCATGACCAAATCGATTTTGTAATGCACCGAGTTCCGCTCTATGGCTATCAACATACTCTAGAGCAGTATCAATCACTGCAACCGCTCGTTGCGCTCCGCCCACGTCAGTGATATCGACATTATCAACCGCTTCATAACCTTGCAGAGAAAGTTGTAACTGAGAGGCTAAATTACCGGAAAACGCGATGGCGCCTGATGTCTCTTTGCCTGACATATAAATCTGCAGTTGACCTTGATCGTTTACAGACGCCGATACTTGATCAGTTTGACCATTAATATAAGTCGCCAGTTGCTCAATATCATCACCGGCCTTAGCGGTAATCTTGATGTTCTGTTGCTCACCCAGCTCATCAGTAAACTGCATATTGAGCATTGGATTACCTGAGCCAACCCGCCAGTTTGAGTCTGTTTTGGCATCCGCAACATAGCTAAAACCACCCATTGCTAGGTTATCGGAACGCATGGATTTCAGCGAGACTTGCACGGCCTCTCCCGAACTGGCACCGATCTGAAAAGAGGAGGACGCGAAGGAACCGTTGAGTAGTTTTCGACCACCAAAAGAGGTCGTTTCAGCGATTCTATTCAATTCTGAGTTCAAAGCGCTCATTTCTTCTTGAAGCGCGATTCTCTCAGACTGGCTATTTGACCCATTTGCTGACTGCAAAGAAAGATCTCGCATTCTTTGAAGCAAATTCGTGGATTCTTGCATCGCGCCTTCAGCCGTTTGCATGATAGAGATACCATCATTGGCATTTCGGACTGCGACGTCCAAGCCGCGCATTTGAGATTCCAGGCGATTGGAAATCTGCAGACCTGCAGCATCATCTTTAGCGCTGTTTATACGATTCCCAGAAGCTAAGCGCTCTAAGGACTGGTTCAGCATCGTCGTCGCATTGCCAAGGTGGCGCTGCGCTGTCATTGCTGAAACATTCGTATTCACGGTTACGGCCATAAAACCCTCAGGTCATTAAAGATGATTTACTCTGTTTGTTTTATATACTGCCAATGATAAACATTAGCTCACACAAAACAGAGGCTTAATTATGTATCGGTGATTCGAGAAGAACCTTTAATAAAAAACGAGCATATAGCTCGTTTTTTTTATAGTCTTTTTATTCTTAATGCTTGCGTATTATTTTACGCTAAGTGCTTGAAGCAACGCTTCTGATGGCGCAAAGAAATAAGCCCCTGTCACCGCCTTAGTAAAGCGCAGTAACTGATCCGTTTTTCCATCAGTCTCTCCGTACATGCTTTCTAACATAACCTTGAAGTTATGCACACGATTACAATAGGCAATAAACAACAGGCCATGTTCGCCACTGACGCTTCCATACGGCAGGCTATGGCGTACGATCTTAACGGCTTTGCCTTCTTCTTTGATATCAACACGCCCAACATGAGAAGCCGCTGGAACATCGTCGAGTTCAATAGAGTCAGGTTTAGTTCGGCCAATCACTTTTTCTTGAGCAGAAACGTTTAATCGGTGCCATGAAGGTAAATCGTGAATAAAGCGTTGAACCATGACGTAACTGCCACCGACAAACTCACCTTCAGGAATAATGGCAACGTCTTCACGTACTTTCTCTTTAGGATTCTCGGTGCCGTCAATAAAATCCGTCATATCACGAGAATCGAGGTAGCGATATCCATAGGTTTCGTCAACGACCTCAATATCTTGTTCAATCTCAGCCATTAACTTTCTTAATACATAAAAGTGAAGATCGTGACGGTTTGAATGGCAGTGAATTAACACATCAACATCGCTACTTGGAGCAACGGTATCGCCTTTACCAAGAACAGGGAAATCAATCAGCTCTTCTGGCATAGGTTGGTCTAATGTTGACCAGCATGAACGAGTAAACGCGATGGATATCGTTAGATTTGATTCTGGCTGAGCCTCGTTCAGTTTAGCCACTAACGCAGGTAACGTTTTAAGGTGTTCAAGTACACGGCTCGTATTCTGCTTGATTTTCAATAGTGTGTATTGGGCAAATGGACCTGCTTCAGGCAAAATTGCACTTTGTGGTTGTGACATCAACTCGTCCTCTTAATTATTAAATCTGGATACCTTTCATGTTCACGTTCGGTGAACCGGTATTTCTGCTCACGTGTTCGTCTATCCACGTCGTATATGCGAGCGTGCAACAGAGAACGACAGCATATTTATTTTAGTACTGGGGTGGTAAGGCAATCTCTCACTCGGCGACTTTTCATGAGATATATCGCTAGCCATAGCAATAGCATCAGTGTGATTCCGTTTGCCCAATTGAAGGCTCCATGCTCTAAATGGATATGGAATACAGTCTGGGCGATTTGAAGGAAAACCGTCATCAGTGTGATAAAACGCCCCCAACTTACGATGGCATTGATCCACTTTCGTTCGGTATTACGTAAACCGATTAACCACATAAAAATAATACTTGGCAACCCGACCGCTAACCCAAGATAAAGTGTTGCTTGATCGGGATACACGATACCCAGAATTTTAGCCCCGCTTTCTCTGCTCGCCCCTGCCACAATAAAGACAATCCATGCCTTGGCTAACAGCATCCAACCAAGCCAAAGCCACACTGGCGCTTTTAAAAAACCATGTTTATCATGTTGTTCGACGGAATAACGCACAAAAATACTTTTCGCTAAATCTAATGAACAACACTTTACCGCAAATGCCGTAAGGTGTGATGACATTTTGCCAAAATCTAACAAAAAAGGGGGAAAGGATGAAGAAACGATCACCCCAAAATGGCAGCAAGTACTGCTCTGCGTAAAACAAGCACTACTCTGCGTAAAAAGGGACCAACACTTTTGCATTGTCAATCGCGTATGAGCGTGCAGATTGCTCACTACTCTCACGACCGATTTGATAAGGATCAGGCACAACGACCAGCACCACTTGCGCCCCTTCTATCACGGCCCCTTCACGATCACCGTCTCGATTTACTTTATACGCGTCAATGTAAACGGTGAGCACAATCGAACGAGTGCCTGTGCCATCAACAGACAATGATTCGATTTCATGCACAGCGCCCCAAAGTGTACTAAGGGGTTTTTCCTCGGCACTAGGTAGAAACAAGTCATAGCTGCGGGGAGGATGAGAAATGTTATTGATGGTCGTCGCAATACGATTTTTCACGTACTGTCCATTTTGAAACGGCTTGCCTTCTTTATTTTGCCTACTGGTTACACTTTCATTGCAAGAATTTGCTTGCGGTTTTTCTAAATAGTGACGATAAGTCGCACAGGCAAAATCCCCTACAATATATTGAATGCCACGAACCAAAGAAGCGTTGACATAAGCATTGAGTTCAAATTCGCTTAGCTGTTCGACCTCTTTAAAAAGATCAGAACGATTGCGCTTGAATGCTTCATCATAGCGAAGTGAAATGAAGCGCTCTTTTTCTAAAGCGAGCTTAACAACATTATCCGTTTCATTGAGTTGTGTCCCTTTGGAGTCAATGACCGCCCGTTCAATATTTGGATAATCACAATAACCCAATGGTGACATCAATATGGATGTAAGAATAATAAGATGTCGCAACTTAATCATAAATCTCTCGCTAGAATCCGGTAAAAAGTGCCGTACAATGCCATAAGAGCATGCTTCACCTCGCCACTGATTTAATATCGTAGCTTAGAAATGAAGAGGTTACGCGAATCTATACCATATTTTAAAAAACATACTTAAAAAAGTGGCATGCGGAAAATACCGATTAGATTGTCTATTCCTTATAGCCCAGGACCTCTCCCTTCTATTTGATATATTCATTATCGAATAGTTCGTGATACTCTGTTCATCACCTTCAACAACCGCACGATGCCCGATGAAAAAGAAATCAACGCCTTCAGAAGAGACTCAACAGCAAGCAATGAATATTGCCAAAGCGACTCAGAAACAGCACCAGACCAAAGAACAAACAAAATTAATTGCTCAAGGCATAGAGAAAGGCATCGCCCAATATAAAAAACAGCAAAAAGAACGAAACCGTCAGGCAGATAAAGCAAGAAAAAAAACACAGAAAGAAAAGAGTGAGCAACAAAAGGCTGAAACTAAAGCGGATGCTCGCCAACCAGAGACTTCCGAGCAAAAGTCGACAACATCCATGCTTCCTTGGATGCTTTTAGTCGTGAGTTGGGCAGGTTTTATCACTTATTTAACGCAGCAGTAGGGCTGACTTCATGGGTACTACAATTAAACTTATCTTAGATAATGTCGTAAAGCGAACCATGATTTTGAAGCGCATTGCGGGCCTATTCTTTTCTGCACTCTTGCTTGTGGGCTGCTCGTCACCCGCCATTACTGCCATTGAAGGTAGTCAGCATATCGAGATTAGAATCGACTCTGGTTTTGATGCTAAGGGGTGTGAAGCTTTAGGGGAAGTAACCGGAAGTGAAGGCCATTGGTATAGCTATCTGTTTTATCCGAATGATGTGCTCATCCAAGGTGCGATTAATGATGTGAAAAATCAAAGCCTCGAATTGAATGCTGACACCATTTTTCTCGTCAGCCCACAAGACTTCTCAACGTCATTTACCGTTTTCGGCATTGCATATCGCTGTACAAAGCCCTAGAACACTTTGGGTGCATTCACCCAATAATATGTACGCATCAATAAGAAATAGACATAAAAAAGCCAGCAGTGCTGGCTTACGCTTGAAAACCGAGGCTAATAGCGATGTCTTGCTGCCGTTCTAACACCCACTGGCTATCAAATGGCCCCCAATCTGACAGCTGATAATAACCATCATTATGACGACGACCATCTTGCACAAACATTAGCTCAATACCAATACCAGGCAATGCTTTTAATACATCTTGAATAGTACGACGTGGCCAACCGGTTTTTTCGATAAGTTTTGGGACATTTGGCCTTTCTATACTTTCAACTAATAGAGCCAAATACAAACGCCTTGCAAAAACAGGACTCAATTCCATTGATAACATCTCCTTGTAGTTCTGCTCCATTATCAGCCCTTTTCAGTCTACAATTTGTTGCGTTTGATCAAAGTAATTTAATCAAAACGGCGTGATTGCGATTTTTTTCACCCTTCAAAATATTAATTTTGTGCTTTTGTGTCCTAGCTCACTTCCTGTTAGGATTTCTACACCGAGTTATTTTCTTATGATGAAACCAATATGACCGTCACCATGTATGGCATCCCAAATTGCGATACCATAAAAAAAGCCAAAAAATGGCTCGAAGCCAATGGCATTGAATACACTTTTCATGATTACCGAAAACAAGGCATCGATACTGAGCTTGTTACTCATTTTTGCGATGGATTAGGCTGGGAACTGGTGCTGAATAAACGCGGTACAACCTATCGTCAACTCTCACCAGAGCAAAAAGAAGCCATTAACGCCGACACGGCCATTGCACTGCTGGTTGAACACCCAGCGATGATCAAGCGACCAATACTGAATGCCAATGGCTCATTGCACATAGGCTTTAAAGCTGACCAATACCAATCTATTTTTAATTAAATCATTTATAGGACACCAAGGATGACAGATAGCCCAACTCTGGCTCTTGCAAAAGACCTTATTAGTCGCGAATCCGTGACACCAGAAGATGCAGGATGCCAAGAGGTTATGATCCAACGCCTAAAAGCATTAGGTTTTGAAATTGAAGTCATGGTTTATGACGACACCACCAACTTTTGGGCTCGTCGAGGAACAGAGTCACCTCTGTTTGCTTTTGCTGGCCATACCGATGTGGTTCCTGCAGGCACCCTAGAACATTGGCATACTCCCCCTTTCGAGCCGACTGTGATTGATGGCTATTTACACGGACGTGGCGCTGCCGACATGAAGGGCTCTTTAGCTTGTATGGTCGTGGCCGTAGAGCAGTTCATTGCTAATCATCCCAATCATAAAGGGTCTATTGCATTCTTAATCACTTCAGATGAAGAAGGGCCATTTATTAACGGTACAACTCGTGTTGTTGACACCCTAATGGCACGCGATGAGTTGATTGATATGTGCATCGTGGGCGAACCTTCCAGTACCCACACCATAGGCGATGTTGTCAAAAATGGTCGTCGAGGCTCGATTACTGGTGATCTAAAAGTAAAAGGCACTCAAGGTCACGTTGCTTACCCGCACTTGGCGAACAACCCTGTCCACCAGTCTTTACCTGCACTGGCTGAATTGGCTGCAACAAAATGGGATGACGGAAATGAGTTCTTCCCGCCAACAAGCTTTCAAATCCCAAACCTTCATTCAGGCACCGGCGCTTCAAACGTTATCCCTGGTGAATTTAATGTTCAGTTTAATTTCCGCTTTAGCACTGAGCTTACCGATGTCGATATTAAACAGCGTGTTCATTCGGTGTTAGATGCACATGGGCTAGACTACGATCTTGAATGGACTCTTAGCGGGCACCCTTTCTTAACCGGTAAAGGCGAACTTCTTGAAGCCGTCGTAAAAGGTGTTGAAGCCGTAAACCATAAAAAACCCGAACTTCTGACGACAGGAGGCACCTCTGATGGTCGCTTTATTGCACGCATGGGGACACAAGTTGTCGAACTAGGGCCGGTGAACGCGACCATTCATAAAGTGAACGAATGTGTGTCTATTTCTGATTTAGAAAAACTCACTGACATGTTTGAGAAAACGCTCGACAACTTATTAGGCTAACGATGACTCCCGAACAATTGACAGGACAAACGGAGACTCACCTTACCGAGGTCCTTATTGGTAACAAACCGTTCCAAGTGCACCATGATGTTGTTCGGGATCTTCTTAACCTCAAATCTGCCGCGGTAGAAGCCGGTTTTGATTTGTGCATCGCCAGTGGTTTTCGAAACTTTGAACGTCAAGCGGCTATCTGGAATAGTAAAATGGCCGGAGAAAAACCAATTCTCGACGCTAATAGCCAAGCCATTGACCCTTCAGAATTAAACGAAGAACAGAAAATTCGTGCTATTTTGAGATGGTCAGCCCTTCCTGGTGCGAGTCGTCATCATTGGGGAACGGATTTTGATGTGTATGATGCCTTGTCACTGCCTCAAGGTACACAACTCAAACTTGAGCCTTGGGAATACTTAGCAGGTCATCAGGCTCGGTTTTATCAATGGTTATCTTCTAATCTGAACTTATTTGGTTTCTACTTCCCATATCACCAAGACCAGGGAGGCGTAGCACCTGAGCCTTGGCATATCAGCCATGTCGAGCAAAGCCAGAATTGTCTGTCTGCGCTTTCTGTTAACATTCTAAGAGAGCAACTGGAAGGTCAATCAATCAATGGGGCGAATTGTCTATCTAACTTACTCAATGATCTCTACACTCAATACATAACCAATGTAACTCCTGTGGAGGCATAATGGATCTTCTGACAAACCCTTGGGTTATCTCCTTGTTGGCGATGGGCTTTATGGTCAGCAATATCATGGCATTGAAATACGTCTCTAAACTGAAACTTGGCCAGTATAAGAAAAACAAGTCTACTGAAGAAAAATCCGAACAGGAACGTTCAGAAAAAGAAGAAGACAAAGACAAAGACAAAGACAAAGACAAAGACAAAGACAAAGAAGAAAATAGTACAGAATTTGATACTGATACTGATACTGATACTGATACTGATACTGATAAAAAATAAACAAAAAAAAGGAGCGTGTGAACGCTCCTTTTTCATTGAGATTCAATCAAACCTCATACCCAGTAACTACTTCTCGACCATCGCAGCAAGCACTGGCGCCATATCACTGAGCAGCTGCTCTTCAACAGGTTTGCCTGCCGAATCAGTGATGTTAATCGATGTACGGTTACCAAGATCACCAAACAAGAAGGTATAAGTACCGCCTTTCAAATCGACAGGTTTAACACCAATCTCTTCCCAGAAACTGTCATCTGGAGAGGCATATTTCGCTTTCACCGTGCCCTGAGACTGGTTTCTCGCTTCAAGAGTGAAACCCATTGAAGGCAGTAACTCTGGCAGACGCTGCCACAATACATTATAAGGCGTACGCGCAATAATAACCGGTAAACCACTGCGGTCGGTGCCCATGCTGATAGGGATTTGTTTCACTAACTGTTGCGCTTTTCGTGTTGCTTCTTCGCGCAAATCGAGATCATAACGAGCCATCACTAAGTTCGTCATCAAAATGTTATAGCGTTCTTTATTCGTCGCAGAAACAGGGGTTTCTTGGTTGGCTTCGCGCCAATCAATCAGTGAAATCTTAAATCCAAAACGGTTATTGGCTTCAAGCTGTTCAATATTGTAACGACTGCCAAGTTCCACATCTTCATCGGCAGAGACCCACGAGAACCAACCGGTTTCAACAAGATTGTCGGATTGCTTCACAATGTCGACATTTCTTTCTTGGAGCATCTCCAAAGCGGTTTCCCAAACCTTAGCGGCTTCTTCTTTTCGCAATAACCAAAGCGTCACTTCACCGTTGATATTGGTTTCAGTTCGAGCACCTGGCACCAACTCTAAAATCTGCTGTGGAGGACGAATATCAACGTCACGCCCAAGTTCACCATTAAACTCCCCTGCAGGAATGACAAAATCATCGTAAAGATAAGGCTTTGCATCCGCTGGGGCCTGCCACTCTTTAAACTCAGGGGTATTTAAGTATTCAAAATCGTCTTTTGCTTGGCGTCGATGGGAGGGATCGCTTGAGCATGCACTTAAAACAAGAACAGCTAGTGACGTCATGACTAGCTGATGAGAAAACTTCATTGGAACTCCTAAAAAAGCCAAGAAAAAGATCTTGGCCATTCTTTGTAATTAATTAGTAAATACCTGAATCAGTCAATGCTTTGCTAACAACAGGTTGTGCCGATTCTGAAAGAACGGTCAGTGGCAATCTTAAACAGCCATGCTCAATCAAACCAAGCTTATGAGCCGCCCATTTCACTGGAATAGGGCTTGATTCAACAAACAGATCTCGATGCAAAGGCATTAAACGCTCGTTGATAGCTCTCGCTTCTTCCATTTCACCTTGAGCAGCAAGCTTAAACATTTTCGCCATGTCTGCCGCAGCAATATTGTTCGTGACTGAAACAACTCCGTTACCACCAGCGGCAACAAAATCAAGCCCCGAACTGTCATCACCACTAAGTAAGATAAAATCTTCGCCACAAAGTTCACGGTGAATTGCAACTCTTTCTAATTCACCCGTAGCGTCTTTCAATGCAACGATATTTTCAATTTTTGATAGTCGAGCAACGGTTTCTGGCAACAAATCTACCGCAGTACGGCCAGGAACATTATAAAGGATTTGAGGAACATCACTCACTTCAGCAATCGCTTTATAATGCTGATATAAGCCTTCTTGAGTTGGCTTGTTGTAATAAGGGGTTACACTAAGGCACCCAGCAATGCCTGAGTTATTCAGCAAACGGCTGAAAGTCACAGACTCGTGAGTCGCATTAGCACCAGTACCAGCAATAACAGGGATACGGCCAGCCGCAAATTCAACCGTTTTGTGTACCACTTTAACATGCTCTTCAACGGTGAGCGTTGCTGACTCACCGGTTGTTCCTACAGCGACAATACCATCTGTGCCTGCATCCACATGGAAATCCACCAATTTTTTCAGGCTTATGTAATCGACCTCACCATTGGAATTAAACGGTGTAATTAATGCAACAATACTTCCTGAAAACATGTTTTTCTCCATTATTTGATACTTTCTGCATGGTACTGTATGGCTCTTGCGTATGACAAGGCGTTAAAGGGATATATAGCACCTGTTATGTTGAATATTTATCACATGTTTGACCTTTGGCATAGTTATTCACCTACATAATTGGGAAATAATGATCATAGAACAGTAAACAAACAAAACCGAGACTCGAAATGCCATGTTTTTTCACACAATTCAGTAACAAAACCCAGCGCTTCAAGGAAGCATATTGATGCTTCTGTGCTAACATACCTATTAATAGCCCTCATTTAACGTGACATTATGACTCAACATCTAGTAATTACCGCCGTCGGCACAGACCGCCCAGGTGTGTCGAATCAAATCGTTCACCTAGTGACTCAATCGGGGTGCAATATCATCGACAGTCGTATAGCTATTTTCGGTAACGAATTTACTCTTTTGATGTTGGTTTCTGGAAACAACAACAGCATAACGAGAGTCGAGACGACGCTTCCTCTTTTAGGTCAAGAGCACGACCTTATTACCATGATGAAACGCACTTCCACCCACGAAGTTATCGACCACGCTTACACGCTGGAAGTCTTTATCGAATCCGATGACAGAATGGGCTTGACTGAAGAGTTCACTCAATTCTTCGCGGACAGACAGATTGGTTTGGCATCACTCAGTGCTCAGACTATCAATAAAACTCAGGTCGGACTGAATAACGACCAATTTCATATCGCCCTAACGGCCACCGTGGGTTCACAGTGTAACCTCATGCAGCTACAAGAAGAGTTCACTCTTTTCTGCCAATCACTGGCTGTTCACGGGTCTCTTAATTTTATAAAAAACAGTCAATAGAAAGGATTATCGATGAATACTTTGACTGCTGGCACGCCAGCTCCGAACTTCTCTCTTTTAGATCAAGATGGCAAAACCGTATCACTTGGTGATTTTGAAGGTAAAAAAGTGCTTTTCTACTTTTACCCGAAAGCCATGACACCAGGCTGTACAACACAAGCACAAGGGCTTCGCGACATTAAAGCAGAATTAGACGATCATAACGTCGTTGTTCTAGGCGTGAGCATTGACCCTGTAAAGCGTCTGGGAAAGTTTATCGAGCGTGACAGCCTTAATTTCACTCTTTTATCTGATGAAGACCATGCTGCCGCTGATCAATTTGGGGTTTGGGGAGAAAAGAAATTTATGGGCAAGATCTATGATGGTTTGCACCGTATTAGCTTTTTGATCAATGAACAAGGTGTCATCGAGCATGTGTTTAATAAATTTAAAACCAAGACTCACCACGAAGTCGTTTTAGATTACCTAAACGAAAACAAGTAGCCGACCGTTTCAGTGAGTCGTTCTCAAAGAATAGGTTTTAGGCCATAGCTTTTAGACCATAGTTTTTAGACCATAGGTTTTAGGCAACAACGCCTACTCCTAGATGACCGTTCCTAGATAACCGTTTATAGAAATATAAATGCCAGCTCGTCGATGTCGAGCTGGCATTTTAGTTTATAGAACCGCTTGTGTTAAACCACAAACTTATTCAGTAGCGCATCTTGCTGATGGATATTATCTTTCTGTGTTTGCATCGCTATATTGGTGTTTTCAGCTGAATCTGCCACTTGTGTCGATAGGTCTTTTATCTTCACGGTGTTGTTGTTGATTTCTTCCGCAACTAAGCTTTGTTCTTCCGCAGCAGATGCGATTTGCAAATTCATATCAGAGATTTGCTGAATGGCATTACTGATACTTTCTAGCGAAGAGTTCGCGGCTTGCGCTTTATCAACGGCATCGATAGCGGTTGTTTTACTTTCGTTCATTGCTGCCGATACGGAACTTGCCCCGGCTTGCAGCTGTTCAATCATGCTGCGAATTTCTGTCGTCGACTCTTGCGTTCGTTGTGCCAATGTACGGACTTCATCAGCTACCACGGCAAAACCACGACCTGATTCACCCGCTCGAGCAGCCTCAATCGCCGCATTTAATGCTAGAAGGTTGGTTTGATCGGCAATGTCATTGATAACCTTCAAGATGGTTTCAATGTTCGCCGTTGCCGTTTCTAGTCCTTTTACCTCTTCTACCGCCTGGTCTATTCTTGCCGACAAGTTATCGATAGACGTTGTAGTTTCACTCACAACTTTTGAACCCGCTTCTGTGGCATCATCTGCCTCTCGAGCCGCCGCCGCTGCGCCTTGAGCATTATTGGCCACTTCAGTTGCCGTTACCGCCATTTCGTTCATTGCTGTCGCTAATTGCTCCAACTCTTGAAGCTGACTACGCATCGCATCGGCAGATTCATGGGCGCCATGCACAATCATCTCGGTTCCGTTCATGATTTCATGACCAATGCTTTTCGATTGAATGATTTGATTTTGTAACGTTTCAGTGAACTTGTTAAAACCTTTAGCCAGCTCTGCAAATTCAGCGTCTGTGTTAGTATCAAGACGTTTTGTTAAGTCCCCTTGACCAGAAGCGACATCTTGAATGGCCGCGTTTAACGTCCCTAATGGGCGCATCAATACGCGAATCAATAGTGTCAGAACGATCACGCTTAAAATAACGCCAATCAACGTATAAATAACCGAGCTATTACGTAATTTGGCTATCGCTGCAAAAGCAATAGACTCATCAACAATCGCGCCGACATACCAGTTTTCTGAAGGCACTTTCATGAACTGGACAAGAAATTTTGAACCATTCATCTCTATGTTCTGAACGCCTTCTTTGATTTGAACTTCCGGCATGTAGGTGGATAATTTTTGTCCGTTATTCTTTGTTTCTGGGTGTGCGATCGTCGTTCCATCACCGGTCACTATAAATAAGTAACCCGCATCCAGCAGGTTAATGCTGTTGACCAAATCCGCAAGTCCGGTCAGTTCCATGTCATAGAACATACCCGCTGTGAATTTGCCATTTTCTTTGACTGGCGTACCAATTGAAATAATAACGTTACTTGTTGATACATCAACATAAGGGGCAGTCACGATCAATCGACCTTTCGATTTTGCATCGATAAACCAAGGACGAACTCGAGGATCATAATCCGGGCCGGCTTCCCAGCCGTCATCATTTTCAATAACAAAGCCATTCGAGTCGTAACCAAAACCGACCGCTAGAAAGCTAGACTTCAAATTTGGAGTCTCCAGGATTGTCTTTACATAAGCTTGATCTTGAGGATTAATCTCAATCACTTCAGTGGTGGACTGAGCTAGGGACTTTTTACTCTCCATTTCCGATGAAACCGTATTATTTACCCCGACAACCATTTCATTCAAGCTACTGCTTACTAGGTTCTCTACTTCCGATTTCACCGTAGATAACTGCTGAACAGACAGTAAAGAAACCGTAACAAACAACAATGCTGAAGACGCTGCCACAATTTTCTGACTAAATTTCATAACTTCCCTCGACTAGGTGACACCAGATTTTAATTATTCCATATGCTATATCGTCAAATATTACAAAAACTTAATTACTTTTTTGTAAATAAATTGATGGCTATTTGTGACTCATAGGTAGAAGTATAGATGCAAAAGCAAAAAAAAAAAGCTCTACCTGATTAAAATCGATAGAGCTTTACTTTTATTTCAATGAGTTACGTTATAAAGACGAGTGATTAGGGGGTGATTTTCAGCTCTTCGTCTTCATGGCTAGGCAGTGCATTCACCACGGCTTTGACTAATGTCGCCAACGGAATGGCAAAAAAGACCCCCCAAAAGCCCCATAACCCACCAAAGACCAGGACCCCAACAATAATAGCAACAGGGTGGAGGTTAACCGCTTCAGAAAACAGAACAGGCACTAATACATTGCCATCGAGCATCTGAATAATGCCATAAGCAAACAGTAACCAATAAAACGGTGGTGTTAGACCCCATTGAAATAGCCCGACGATGGCAACCGGTACCGTCACAGCTGCCGCCCCGATATAAGGGATCAAGACAGAAAAACCCACCGCCACAGCAAGTAACACTGCATATCGAAGATCCAATATAGCGAACGTAATGTAGCTTGCACCACCAACAATTAAGATCTCAAGCACCTTACCTCGAATGTAATTCGAAATTTGCTGGTTCATTTCAACCCAAACTTTATCGGCCAAACGTCGGTTTCTTGGCAAAACACCACTCGCCATCGCCACCATTTCTTTCTTATCTTTTAACAAGAAGAACACCAATAGCGGAACAAGAATTAGATAGACAGCAAGCGTGGCTAAACTCACCAGTGATGCAAGGGATCCCTTAACAACACTTTCCCCCATACCAATCGCTTGATTTTTCATATTGATAATCAATGATTCCACTATCTGAAGATTGGCGAGTTCAGGGTAGCGTTCTGGCAAAATAGCAATAAAGTTTTGCAGGCCAATATACATATTGGGGATGTCATTAATAAGATTGCCTACCTGTTGCCAGATAGTCGGAATTAACCCAAACACGGCCAATAACATCAAGCCAGTAAACGACAAAATAACAATGATAACGGCGAACGTTCTGGGGATACGAAAACGACCAAGTTGGGTCACTGGCCATTCGAGCAAATAAGCCAATACAATGGCGACAAGCAAAGGCGCAATGAGGTGACCAAAAAAGTAGATGGTAATGAAACCAAAAAATAGAATAGCGACCAAGCTTACAGCGTGTGGATCTGAAAAACGTCGCTTATACCAACGACTGACCATATCTAACATTAAGCAGTGTTCCCTTTAATTTTGAATAACGACTTTAAGTCTAAAGCCGTCGTCTATTTTCTCACTAGTCACTAAGTGGTTCTTCAAACGGAAATAACGCTCTACGTCTTGGAATGAGCTTTCATCAGACAGGATAACTTCAGCCTCCTCTCCGATGGTTAGCGTTGTGACATAACGTTTTGCCAATAGTAGCGCCATAGGGCAGCGTTCAGCACGTAAATCTAGAAGTCGTTCCACTTTTTGACTCGATACACTTCAGTAAGCCGCTATTGTATAGGGTTTTATGCAGCAAACAAAATTCAAGTTCATGTTTCATTACGGCGCCCTTGTATTTACGGGGGCATCAACGTTAAAGTAGCCACTACCGCTTGCCATGCCGCTATATTTTGCCACTCTTCCAACAAAGAGCAGAAATAGTTGAAACAAAACAGGCTTTGCCGTGTCAATAACAACAATGAAAATGGAGTATTGTTGACTACTATGTTTAAACGCGCCCGCTCGTTAGTTTGCCTTTGCGTCGCCACGGCTATTGCCAGCCCTTCAGTATCCATCGCCAATAATATTGAGCTACCGGATATAGGCACCGCTGCGGGAGGAACCCTCACGATAGATCAAGAGATTGTCTATGGCGATGCGTACATGAGAATTCTAAGAAACAACCAACCTATCGTTAATGACCCTGTATTGAATGAGTATATCGACTCACTCGGGCACCGATTAGTCGCCAGTGCTGACGATGTAAAAACCCCCTTTACCTTTTTTATGATTCGAGATCGAAATATCAACGCCTTTGCATTCTTTGGTGGTTATGTTGCGTTGCACTCCGGATTATTTTTACACGCCCAATCTGAAAGCGAACTGGCTTCTGTTGTTGCCCATGAAATTGCTCACGTTACCCAACGTCACTTGGCAAGAAGAATGGAAGATCAAGCCAGACGTTCACCCGCGACATTAGCGGCACTTGCTGCTTCTTTACTTATTGCTATTGCGGCTCCAGAAGCTGGAATCGCTGCGGTGACCGCTGCAACTGCGGGCAATATGCAAAGCCAGATAAACTATACGCGTGGTAACGAGAAAGAAGCGGACCGCTTTGGTATAAACACCCTGGCTAAAGCTGGTTTTGAGGTTCAAGCCATGCCTCGATTTTTTGGCCGACTCGCTGATGAGTACCGATACGCTAGTAAGCCGCCACCGATGTTGCTTACCCACCCTCTTCCTGAAGATCGTATTACAGACACCCGAGCCAGAGCTCAAAATTACCCACCGATGCGTATTCAGCCGTCTCTTGATTACCAGTTAGCAAGGGCGCGAATTGTGGCTCGATACGCCGGTATCGATGGCAAAGCAGCAATGGATTGGTTAGAACGTTCAGAAAAAAAGGTAGGTAAAGATATCGCCCCCGCTTTCCAATATGGTAAAGCACTGGTTCATTTGGATAATAAAGATCTCGAACAAGCTGATGCCCTACTTCACAATTTGATAAAACTCGAGCCTAGCAATAATTTTTACTTAGATGCGCTGTCTGATTTGTACATTGCACAAAAACAACCAGAGAAAGCCGTCGCGATGCTGTCAAAGGCACTGCAATCTAAGCCCAATAACCCAGTTCTTACTATCAATTATGCTAACGCGCTGCTTGAACAAGACAACTACCTCGAAGCCATTCGTGTATTACAACGCTACACTCATAATTTTAGTGACGACGTTAACGGCTGGCACCTACTTTCAGAAGCGAACATTGCACTGGGCGAAAGTGCCGATGATCTTGCCGCACGAGCGGAGATTTTAGCCCTGAAAGCGAACTGGAACAAAGCCATACAGTTTTACACTCAAGCCAGCCAACTAGTCGACCTAGGTAGCCTAAAACAAGCTCGCTTCGATGCGCGAATTGACCAACTCATGATTCAACGTGACCGATTCTTATCACTGCAATAATTACATCAACAAGGAAGCCTTTATGTCTGTCATCATCTATCACAACCCAAGATGTTCAAAGAGCCGTCAAACATTGGCGTTATTGGAAGAAAATAATGTTTCACCGACTATTGTGAAATATTTAGAATCGCCACCAACGGCCGACACTTTGAAAGAACTCTATGCACAACTTGATGTATCTAGCGTAAGAGACATGATGAGAGTCAAAGAAGAAGCCTACAAAACACTGCAACTTGCTGACGCGAACGACGAAGAATTGTTTTCAGCCATGGCAGAAAACCCAAAATTAATCGAGCGCCCTATTGTGGTTTCAAATGGAAAAGCACGTCATGGACGCCCACCAGAGCAAGTTTTGGACATTTTATAAATCGGCTCTTTGAGTTCCGTCTTCAAAAGCGTAATAGAAACACAGTAAGGCAAGCAAGGATAAACAAGCCAATGGCACCTGACATGACAACCAGAACCAAACTATTTAGATTGCTCGCTCTTTTCGGCAATCTTTCACTCATCTCTTGGGTTGTATTGTGGCAATGGTATTTGTCCCCGCATCCCCATATCAATAACCTCACTCTCGCAATTGCATGGAGCGTGCCTTTACTGCTACCACTCCCAGGGATTCTCGCAGGTAAACCCTACACCCATGCATGGGCAAACTTTGTTTTAATGCTCTACTTTCTTCATGCCTTGGTTATTTTATACATTGGAGATGGAGAACGGGTGCTTGCTTCCGTTGAGCTGTGTTTAACAACGATGGCATTTATCGGCAACATTCTTTACGCTCGCTCTCGAGGTAAGGAACTGGGCCTTAAGCTCACACGTTTATCCGAAGTAGAGAAGCAAGAAAAAGCGCGCTTCGATAATTCATAACATGTAATCTCAGCCTCCAAAAAAGTAAAAACCGCAGAAATATCTGCGGTTTTTTTTGAGTGCTTTTTCTCTTGAATATTTTTTCTGTTGAATAAAAGGCGTCCTGAAAAAACTAGTCAGCCTTCCACTCAAATCTTAATGTTCGATCCACTTCCGTTGAATCATGGTGTTGAATTTCCATCGTACTTTCTACTGGCTTATTAAGTTCAGAGAGCGTCGGTGCTTCTTCCAAACTCACTTTTTCACCAACAACGTCAGTATCAGCAGCACTGTTACTTTCTTGAGCATTGCGTTGGTTATCATTAACAGCGCCATTTACTGAACCAGAGTCGTCCAAATTGTTGTGGGCATTCGACTCGCCAGAAGGGAATGTATCAGCCACTTTATTAATACCTTGAATACGAAGCACTTCTTGTTCGAACTCTGCTTGAGACGCCAATAAATGCACGTTAAATGTCACGGTTGTACCTTGAATTTTAACGATATCGAGGGAAGCAACAGAAGACAATGCTTTTAAATTATTCTCCAATTGGAAGAAATCAAGCGCACTGTTTATTGAGGTAAATTGGGCGGTCACAGATTCCGAAGATTCGCTCGCAACCATGACTGCATTTTTGTTCGCATAGTAATCACTAACAGTATTGATCATGTCAGCAGCAGATTGAGACCCTGACTCAGTGCCAGTAATAGGCGCTTGGGTTCGTGACATCATGCTCGAAGGCTTTTGATCATAAAGCGTCCAACGAAGATTGCTCCCTTGGGAACGAACGACTAAGACGGCATCACTCGGATAACGCTGGCTTGCCGCGCTAATTGGATCAACGAACCCGCCCCAGACATCAGCAATGGAAATGCCCGTAATATCATCAAAGTCCCCAATCGGTAAAGTAATGGGTAATCCACGACGTTGCGCTTCGCTTTTAATCTCGTTAAGGGTCGCCGTTGATGAGTGCTCCCAGGAAATATTACGTTCAAAGTTTGAGTCTTCGACTAACCACACCAGCAAGTTCGAACGAGACTCAGGCCAAAATGGGACTTGAGCTTGACTGAGCAGAGCACGAATCTGAGGCGCATTGAAACCCATACGTATCGTTGATTGTTCATTGACTTGGTCATAACTGATTTTAGATAAATATTGAGAATGCTGATTCAGTGCTTTTTTTATCACCTCATTCTCAATCACAGTGCGATCACCGGAAGCTCGGATGATGACTTCTTTCATACCAGCCACTCGCGCAGCAGCATCTCCGTTGTCTTCTTCCTGATCAATGACAATTTCAGCGCGATATAAATCGACATTGGTCAGAGCGTGAGCAGAGACAGACAATAAACTTACGATCAATAAAACTAAATGACGCATATGTTTCCTACATAATGGCTAGCGAAAGTAGATGATAAGCAACTATCTACCCGTGAGCAAGAAATGGACTTCAAGATACCGTGAGAATTTGACTCAGACTGCCGCAATAGCAATCACAATTCATAATTTATGTGCATTAATTTGATCTATTCCACCGCAAACGTTTTCGTAGGTGCTAAAATCCCTTCGTTTTTTAACATCGGCTTTCCAGCTAACACGTCAACGACCACTTCAACCAACAGGAAACTACCATGAAAAATGCTATTCAGGGTGCACAAATGCTCTTTGTCGCCTTTGGTGCACTTGTACTTGTGCCATTGCTTACTGGGCTTGACCCCAATGTCGCCCTTTTTGGTGCGGGTGTGGGTACGCTTATTTTCCAAGTAATGACTCGTCGCTCTGTACCCATTTTTCTAGCTTCATCTTTTGCTTTTATTGCACCGATTATGTTTGGGGTACAAACATGGGGTATTGGCGCTACCATGGGCGGATTAATGGCAGCAGGTGTTGTTTATGTGCTGATGGGCGCGGTGATCAAAATCAAAGGCGTTGAGATCATTCACAAACTTCTCCCCCCTGTTGTTGTGGGCCCAGTGATCATTGTGATTGGCCTAGGCTTAGCACCCGTTGCTGTCAATATGGCACTGGGTAAAACAGGGGATGGCAGCCTTCAACTGATTGACGGCACGGCTTCTCTTTGGATCTCAAGTGTGGCGCTTATCGTGACGATTGCCATCAGTGTATTTGCGAAAGGTTTTCTTAAATTATTACCGATTTGCGGCGGTATCATGGCGGGTTACGCACTTAGCCTATACTTCGGTGTTGTCGACTTTACCCCAGTGGCTCAAGCAGCATGGCTGTCTCTGCCGAACTTTACGGCGCCTGAATTCAATATCAATGCCATTCTATTTATGATCCCAGTCGCCATTGCACCGGCTGTCGAGCACGTGGGTGATATGCTTGCTATTTCAAATGTGACCAAAAAAGACTACCTCAAGAAACCAGGTTTACACCGCACGATTGCTGGTGATGGAGTAGCAACCATCGCGGCTTCAATGATGGGCGCGCCACCAAACACAACATACAGTGAAGTAACCGGTGCCGTTATGCTCACCAAAGCTTTTAATCCTGTCATCATGACATGGGCAGCAGTGACCGCAATTGTTCTCGCGCTTGTTGGTAAACTGGGCGCATTGCTTCAAACCATCCCAGTTCCGGTTATGGGCGGCATTATGATTTTACTGTTTGGCTCTATTGCTACGGTTGGTTTGAATACCCTGATTAAAAATAACGTCGATTTACACAAATCACGCAACCTTGTGATTGTCGCCGTGACACTGGTTTTCGGTATCGGTGGTATGGCATTTGGTATTGGTGAGTTCAGCCTACAAGGGGTTAGCCTGTGTGGTATCGTGGCGATTCTTCTTAACCTAGTTTTACCGCAAGATTTGGGCGAAAATCACATCGTCGATAACGCTCAAATGGAAGAAGAGGCAAAATAGAAGAATAAGCAAAATAGCCTGAGGCGTTCGCGAGCTATCAAATGTGTGCGTAGTCTATAAAGGCTTTAGACGACATTGCTCGTGTTGTAAGAAGTTCGTGTTATAAAAAGCGAGTGCTGTAAGAATCTAGAGCGTTAAAAAATGGCCAAGTACGTGCTTCGTATTTGGCCATTCTTGTATTCGTTTAAAATTTGTATCTATTTAAAAAATAGATATCTAACGTTATAGCTAGTCACACAAACAGGTAAAATGGGCACTGGTGAGCTTGGCCAGATCCCGCGCTGCCAACTCTATTTCAAGACCACGCTTACCAGCACTGACGCATATTGTGTCGAGTTCTGTGGCGCTGTGGTGAATAAACGTGGGCAATCGCTTTTTTTGCCCAAGTGGGCTGATTCCACCGACCACATAACCCGTGACTTTTTGAGCGATATTCGCATCTGCCATGCCTGCTTTTTTTGCCTTCGCCGCCTTTGCCGCTAACTTAAGGCTTAACTGGTTTTCAACGGGAATAATGGCAACCGCTAAGTTCTTGGGCTCCCCATTTAAACAAAACAATAGGGTTTTGAAAACCGTGCTTGGATCTTGCCCTAACACCTCTGCGGCTTCTAGCCCAAAACTTTTTGCTCTCGGGTCATGTTCGTACTGGTGGATCTTATGTGGCACTTTATTCTTAATTGCACATTCTATAGCAGGCGTCATGTGGCTGTCCTTTACTCGTGTGTCATCCGTCACGAAAAACCGAGTGCATAATAGAACATAGATTGTATGAAAAAAAAAGCGGCTCACCTGAGTGCACCGCTTCTTTATTTATATCAGAGCAGGACTATTGCTCTGGTTTGTTATTTTAATGCTTACTTGTAGACCATTTCACCTGAAGGTGCATAAAGGCTTACATCAACTGGGCTGTTTGCTTCTAAGTATTCTTTCAATACTTCAGCATCAACAAACCCTGTGTTTACAAAACCTGGATGAGCGGTCAGTTTTGGATATCCATCACCACCAGCCGCGTTATAGCTAGGTACAGTAAAGCGATAGGTATCCTCAACGTTTAGCGGCTTGCCACCAACCATAACATTCGATACTGCACCGTTTTCAACCGTCATTGAAATACCAGCAAACTGTGCGTACGCACCTGAATCAACCGGCTTAGTTGCAACCACATTTAGGTAATCGATAACCTCAGCACCTGACATGTCAGTGTACGTAAGGATGTTGGCAAATGGTTGAACAATCAGTACATCTTTGTAAGTCACATCACCTGGTTCAATTGAGTTACGTACACCACCAGAGTTCATTACAGCGAAATCTGCCTTCGCGCGCTCCATGTGTGCTGTTGCGATCAAACGACCTAGGTTGGTTTGTTGGAAACGAACCACATTACGGTCACCTTCAAGCTTCTCATTAATTTCACTGATTTTCTCATTCAGCTGAGCTTGACCTTGCTCTTGGAAAGGACGCAGGAATTCAAGAAGCTCTTGGTCTTGTGCAATTTCGTCTTCAATAAGAACACGTTGAGATTTACCATCAACTTTGATTTTCTTCTTCAAGTTAACAGGAATCAAATCGTAGCTGACCATCTCAAGTTCACCGTTACGGAATTCATAGTCAGCTCGGCCAACATATTTGCCCCATTCGTGCGCTTGTACAATGTAAGTACCGTTTTGCATATCTGGCTTACATTCATCACTAGGGTTGAATTTCTTGGTCACGACATTAGGCGCTTCCATACAAACAGGTTCCTGAGAGTGACCACCAACGATCATATCAAGTGAGCCTTCATCTAGGTAACGAGCTAAAGCAACATCACCAGGCGCATTAATGCCACGCTTGCCATCTTCATAGTGACCCATGTGTGTCACAGCGAAAATAAGGTCTGGTTTTTCTGTTTTTTCTAATTCAGCAATCAGTTTCTTTGCTTCTTCTTTAGGGTCACGGAAGTCAATGCTACCAATAAACTCTGGGTTACCAATTTTCGCTGTATCTTCAGTGGTTAAACCGATAACAGCAATTTTGATGCCTTGCTTAGTGAACATTTCGTAAGCTTGGAATTTACGCTCACCCGTTGCTTTGTCGTAAATGTTAGCCGATAACATTGGGAAGTTAGCCCAATCGATTTGCTGCGCTAAAACTTCAAGAGAGTTATCAAACTCGTGGTTACCTAATGCCATGGCATCGTAACCAATCTTGTTCATGCCTTTAAAGTCAGGTTCAGCATCTTGTAGATCTGACTCTGGTACACCAGTATTGATATCGCCACCAGAAAGAAGCAATACACTACCACCTTCAGCGCGAATCTCTGTACGTAATTCGTCTATCAACGTTTTACGTGCTGCCATGCCGTACTCACCGTATTTGTTTTGCCAAAAACGACCATGATGGTCATTAGTATGTAAAACGGTCAGTTTATATGTTGTATCTGCTTCCCACTCATGAGTAGGTTGAGTTGCACAACCTGCTAGAGTTGCAAGAATCGCTGCGCTTAGCGTCGTTTTTAGAATAAGGCCTTGCTTCATTGTCATACCTTTGAACTGTTGGGGGATCCACTGCATTTAATATCGACCCATATAGAATAGACCACACCATATTTTTGGTGCTTATAGCTCGATAAACTTGAACCAGTCTAAATTAACACAGCAAACCGTACACGAAGATTTCATATTTATGTCTACTAGATCACTATAAATAAGTGAATAAAGTGTAACGAAATTGAATGTTTTCATATCGTATTTCAATGGATCACAAGCAAACGTTTTACTGTGAAGTTAGGCATGAATTGCGCTGAAGTAGCGGCATTTGACTGTGTCAGATACACAAAAGGCCATCAAAATGATGGCCTTAGAAAGAGAATGTGCGTGTTATTAAGTTAAATCAGAGACCATTGCCCTAAAACTACACAAGCGACTGGATCTCACTTGCTACTCAATATACTCACTATTTAATATCAATAGGTGCAAACCCTTTGATCAAATCATCAAGTGCTTTCATTTGAGCTAGAAACGGCTCTAGCTTATCTAACGGCAATGCAGAAGGACCATCACATAGTGCTTGATCTGGCGTTGGATGCGCTTCAATAAACAGGCCTGCAATCCCCGTCGCTAAACCCGCTTTTGCTAACTCTACGGTTTGCTCACGTCGCCCACCAGATGCGGCACCAGAAGGGTCACGCATTTGAAGTGAATGTGTCACATCAAAGATGATTGGGCTGCCGTTCGACACTTTTTTCATAACGCCAAAACCAAGCATATCGACGACCAAGTTATCGTACCCCATGCAAGAGCCTCGCTCACATAGGATGATATTCTCGTTACCACATTCAGCGAATTTATCGACAATGTTACCTACTTGATTTGGGCTCATGAATTGTGGTTTCTTAACATTAATCACAGACCCGGTTTTGGCCATCGCTTCAACAAGATCAGTTTGACGTGCTAAAAACGCAGGTAGCTGGATAACGTCCACAACATCAGCTACAACTTGAGCCTGCGCCTCTGTATGAATATCCGTGATGATTTTTACACCGAAGGTCTCTTTGATTTCTTGAAAAATCTTCATCCCTTCATCAAGGCCTGGGCCACGGTAAGAATGCACTGAGCTGCGATTCGCTTTATCAAATGACGCTTTAAATACGTATGGAATGCCTAGTTTCTCGGTCACTTTAACGTAGTGTTCACAGATCTGCATCGCGAGATCACGAGACTCTAAAACATTCATCCCAGCAAACAAGGTAAATGGCTTATCGTTAGCTACTGGAATATCACCAATATTAACTACTTTTTGTTCCATTTTATTCTCTCTATATTGTTATGACTCGCACGCTATCCAATGGGTCTTTTAGCGTACGGTTTAATTGTCTAGTGCGCTTTAGCAGCTTGGTGCTTTCATTACTGAGTTGGTTTGACTATTTAATGAACTTATCTACCTAATGAACGCACTTAAATCACTGTATTTGCTTTAATGAACAACCACACAGGTTTCGCTCATGACGCTGATTTGATTTTTTAGCAGTTCACTCGCAGGGTCATCAGGGCACTGATCGACAAAATACTGAAAGTCGGACGATGCAATTTGATGACAATCGAGCTGCTGATAAATAAAGCCTCGATCACGGATTTCGTATGGATCGTCTGGGACAAACGTCAGCGCCAAATTTGAACATTGTAACGCTAGAGTATAGCGCTCCTCTCGAAGTAACGAACTTTTTAATAATGCTAACCAACGACCTATAATCGTTGGATTATCCGCAACGTCCAGGTGTTTTGATTTTATTTGTGCAAGAGGCCCTTCTTGACCAATGAGCCAAGCTTGCAGGGTATGCATTGACACATATTCACCATTAAACGGGTTTAGGTAAAGAGGCTTCTCGCCATACCACGTCAGTTTAATAATAAATTGCGTCGGAAAAGTCACCCCCTCAATGGGAAAACCAAGTTTGCGGCCTAGGTACAAAATCAGTGCACCTAAACTCACTGGAATACCTTTACGACGCTCTAATACTTTATCAATAAACGCATTATTGGAATTAAAGTACGCATCCTTATCCCCCTGAAATCCCCACTCTTGATAGAATAAACGTAAGAATGATTCAAACTTCTGTTGTTCATTGCTCTCGTGACAAAGTGCAAGTTCAGCTTCAGATAAAAGACGCTCAAGTTCATTCTCAGCCCATTGTTTTTGCGTTGCTGGGTTGACAGCTTTGTTGAGCACTAACGCCCCCTCAGCCAACTCTAATGAGTCAAAATCTTCGTCAAAAAGTTCTCGCATTAACGATTGCCTGTACCTGTTTTTATTGGGGTATGAATGGGCAGTGTTCCCATCCGTTTAACTCTGTATGATCGCTTTCAATCTATTGCTTTACCACTCCCTAGGATGTCAAGCATAACCATGATGCTTACATAAACATCGAGGTTTTAGTGATCGCGACTTTTGCTGCCATGACTAACCAACCTAAAGCACCAAAGAATGAAAAGGTTTTTAGCCATTTGTTTTTGCCTAGTTTTAAAGCAAAAAATCCCAGCGCAATATAGGCAAGAACACAGGTAATTTTTTCCGTTAACCAAGCACCTTCTGGTGTAAAAGGAACAAAGCCAGTAACAAACATCAAACCAAAGCCAGAAAGGAGCAATAGCGTGTCATTAACATGAGGGAATATTTTTAAAACCGGGTTATTAACGAGTTTTGAATCTGCCATCATTAGGGCAAAACGTACTGACAGTAACGTTGCGCTTAGCGCGATAGTCAGCATGTGAAAATGTTTAATTCCTTCGTACATTTACAGCTCTCTTATTGGTTTGTCTTCCATTGACCGAGAGTAACTCGATCGTTATTTCCATAATCTTTTTCTGTGACAACATACTGGTAACCCAACGCTATCAAAATATCTCTTACCTGAGCACCTTGTTCAAACCCATGTTCAAACATCAGCCATCCGCCTTCTTCAAGAAAACCGATAGCCTGCTCCGATATCGTTCGAATATCGGCTAAACCATTTTCTTGCGCCACTAACGCACTCATAGGCTCAAAGCGAACATCTCCCAGTGAAAGGTGTGGATCGTTTTCATCAATATAAGGCGGATTGGAAACAATTAAAGCAAACTTTGTTCCACTATCGAGGGGGGAAAACCAACTTCCTGATAAAAATCGTGCATTTGTGATGCCCAAACGCTTTCCATTTTCAGTCGCGAGGTGTTGAGCGTCTTGCTTGAGATCGATACCAATAACGGTTCTCTCTGGCATTTCAGAAGCCAAAGCTAACGCTATTGCACCCGTCCCCGTACCCAAATCCAAGATCGATCCCGATTGACCCACCGATTTATCAAGGGCCAGTTCTACTAACCTTTCCGTATCCGGGCGAGGAATTAACGTCGTTGGAGAAACCTTCAGCGGCAATGACCAAAACTCTCGCTCCCCCACAATATATGCGATGGGCTCTCCGGCGATACGCCGCTCAAGAAGGTTCTTAAAATCATCACCTTGTTGCCGAGTCAGCTCTTTTTCTGGCCACGTTAATAAAAATGAACGAGGTTTATTTAAGCTATGACAAAGCAATACCGCGGCATCAAGAGAAGGCGATTCACTGCCGCTCTCTTGAAGTGCAGCAATGGCACTATTTAATGTTTGTTCTACCGTTAACACAATCGACTAACTTAGTTATTATCGGCTAACGCAGCAAGTTGATCCGCTTGGTGCTCGAGTATCACAGGGTCAACCAGACTTTGCATATCACCTTCAAGCACTTCGGTTAGGCGATATAAAGTCAAGTTAATACGGTGATCCGACACTCGACCTTGAGGGTAGTTATACGTACGAATACGGTCACTACGATCACCAGAACCTAATAGATTACGACGTGTATCTGACACTTCCGCTGCTCGACGCGCTTCTTCCGCTTGAACAATACGCGCAGCCAGTACTGTCATGGCTTTTGCTTTGTTCTTATGTTGCGAACGCTCATCTTGACACTCAACGACCGTACCGGTCGGTAAGTGAGTAATACGAATAGCAGAGTCTGTGGTGTTGACGTGTTGTCCACCCGCACCAGAGGCACGGAACGTATCAATTTTCAAATCAGCCGCTTTAATTTCTGGCAAATCCGCTTCCGGTACTTCAGCCATCACAGCAACGGTACACGCTGAGGTATGAACTCGGCCTTGAGATTCGGTCTCAGGTACGCGTTGTACGCGGTGACCACCCGATTCAAACTTCATAGTGCCGTAAACCGCTTCTCCGCTGATCTTCGCGATCATTTCTTTATAACCGCCCTGCTCAGATGCATTGCAGCTCATCACTTCGACGCGCCAGCCTTTTTTCTCAGCAAATTTAGAATACATACGGAACAAGTTTCCGGCAAAGATGCCCGCTTCGTCACCACCAGCCCCTGCACGAATTTCTAAGAAACAGTTACGCTCATCGTTTGGATCTTTTGGAATTAATAGAATTTGTAGATCGTCGGTTAAACGTTCAATCGATTCTTTTGCTTCTTTGATCTCTTCTTGCGCCATCTCACGCATTTCAGCATCGTCTTCTTTTGCCATTTCTTCAGCGGCTTCTAAATCTTCTTGAGCTTGCTGATAAGCTTGGAAACACGTCGTTACTTCTTCTAGCTGTGAGTACTCTCTTGAAAGAGCACGGAATTTATCTTGGTTACCAATGACATCTGGATCGCCGAGTAGATGTTGAACTTCTTCATAGCGTTCAACAAGAGTTTCAAGCTTTACTAAAATCGATGCTTTCATAATTCTTTTCTTAACTTAGGTTACAAAGGTCACTCAAAAGTGACCTTCCATATAAAATGATTTATTCGCGATGACAACTACTTCAGTTCATCGAGCCCCAAACTTTGCCTAATAACAGCAAGCTTAGCGGGCTCCCCTTGCTCTGCTGCACTTTGAAGCGCACGAGTGGGAGCGTGTATCAATCGATTGGTGAGTTTGTTGCTTAACTCAAGCAATACCTTTTCAGGCTCACTGCCCGAAAGGAGTGACTGAAGGCTTTTTGCCAGCAACTCCTCCCGGATTTCATTCGAGGTGTTGCGAAATTCTCTTATGCTGTCGACCGCTTGCAATGATCTCAGCCAAGTCATAAATGTGGCACTTTCTTCACTCACGATCGCTTCAGCTTGTATTGCTTCGACTTTCCTCTGTTCCATGTTGCTTTCAACAATGGATTGCAAATCGTCGACAGTATATAGATAAGCGTCGTTAAGATCGCCTACTTGAGACTCAATATCTCGCGGTACGGCAATATCAACCAACAGCATAGGTTGATGTTTGCGCGCTTTGAGTGCTGTTTCAATCATTCCTTTACCAATGATCGGTAACGGACTTGCCGTTGAACTGATCACAATATCGGCTTTAGCCAAGTGGCTAGGAATTTCTTCCAGGCTGATAACATGCGCGCCAAATTGATCCGCAAGCCCTAACGCCCGCTCGCGAGTTCGGTTAGCCACTATAATGTTTGAACACCCGTTACTGGCCAAATGTTTTGCGACCAGTTCAATCGTTTCACCGGCACCCACCAATAACACCGTTGACTCGGCAAGGGACTCAAAGATGTGTTTAGCAAGCGTACAAGCCGCATAAGCAACCGAAACAGCACTTCCACCAATTTCCGTTTCGGTGCGTACCCGTTTCGCGACAGAAAATGCTTTTTGAAATAACTTCTCGACCGATGAATTGACAGACTTTGCATCACGAGCATCAGCATACGCTTGTTTGACCTGTCCTAAAATCTGAGGCTCACCCAAAACCAAAGAATCTAATCCGCACGACACTCGCATTAAATGGCGAATGGCCGCTTGTTCTTCATAGGTGTAAATACTCGGTTTTAGTTCTTCTGGACTCACCTGATGAAACTGAGTTAACCACTCGATGACTTTGCTCTTTGTGGCCGACTTAGTATCACAATAAATCTCGGTGCGATTGCAGGTCGATAAAATGACGCTGCCATGCACGTTTGAATTTGCTTCCAGTTGCTTTAAGGCTTCAGACAATTTATCTGGGCCAAACGCGACTTTTTCTCGCAAATCAACAGACGCTGTATTGTGATTGATGCCAATAACAAGCAAGGACATGTATAGAAAGTTCTCAGATTAAGGGAAAGACATGTAGGCAGGGAATTTTACTTGATGCCCCTCGTTATTAAAAGAGTGAACGCGATTTGTTTTTCTGACTTCGTGATATCAATGTTATAGTCATGGCCATGAGCCACCGGGAATTGTACAAAGTGCAACCAGTTATGATTATCTTTCGTCGCCTTATCTCTATTGTATTGCCCATTTTACTGCTGGCGGGCTGTTCTACTCTTCCAGAAAGCCAAACCAGTGTCGAATGGCAAGCCCATCTGGACAAACTGCGTTCTATTACACAGTATCAAACAACCGGAAAGCTGGGATATATCTCTCCAGAACAGCGCCAATCATTAAACTTTCAATGGAAGCACACGCCGGAACTAGAGCAGCTTCGCTTGACAACATTCATCGGCCAAACTGTTTTAAATTTATCGATAACAGAATCCGGTTCCGTGGTGAACACCTACGATAACCAAACCCTTTCTCACCCAAGTGCCGATGTATTGATTGAACAGCTCACTGGTTTAACGATTCCCATTGAACAACTTGAAGATTGGTTGTTAGGAAACCCGACTCTTGCTGATACTTACCAGTTAAACGACAACAACACATTGAGCATTTTGCAAAAAACCGTCGGGCAGCAACAGTGGCAACTTCAATTCCTATCCTATCAAGATGTGGAATATCAAGGTTCTGCTCTACCGTTACCTAGAAAAATTAAGCTTATTCATCAAGACACACGTATCAATTTAGTCATTGCCAACTGGATTTTATAGCATGATTCCGAGCATCACTCGCTGGCCATCCCCTGCCAAACTCAACCTTTTTCTGTACATAACAGGCCGCCAAGATAACGGTTACCATGAACTCCAAACTTTGTTTCAGTTTCTCGAACATGGGGACGAACTGACTATCACGTCCAATGAATCAGGCCATGTCACGCTACTCAATCCAGTCGATGGGGTGGAAACCACCGATAACCTGATATGGAAAGCAGCGGATGCACTGAAACGGTATAGCCAATGTGCGTTTGGCGCTGAAATAGGCATCCATAAAGTCCTACCGATGGGGGGCGGTATCGGCGGCGGTTCATCAAACGCAGCAACGGTACTCGTGGCCTTAAATCATTTATGGCAACTTAACCTGAGCGATGATGAACTGGCCAGCATTGGACTCACACTGGGAGCCGATGTGCCTGTCTTTGTTCGAGGGTTCTCTGCGTTTGCTGAAGGCGTTGGTGAAAAGCTCACCGAAGCCAAGCCCGACGAAAAATGGTATTTGGTGGTCAAACCTCAGGTCAGTATCTCAACGGCTGACATTTTTACTCACCCTGACTTAACTCGTGACACACCAAAAAAGCCGCTAAATATGCTGCTAAATGGGAATTACGAAAACGATTGCGAAAAAATTGTACGAATGCTGTACCCAGAGGTTGATCAGCAACTTTCATGGCTGCTACAATACGCGCCGTCGAGACTGACTGGAACGGGTTCTTGCATTTTTGCAGAATTTGACAGCAAAGATAGCGCGAATCAAGTTTTAGAACTACTCTCTGACACCGTCTCTGCTTTTGTGACGAAAGGACGAAATATTTCCCCGTTAAAAGAGACATTGGCTTTTTATAAAAAAGCCCACACCGAATTTACTTAAAAACTGGACGCAACCCTGAGGTTTCCACCGTGCCTGATATGAAGCTCTTTGCTGGTAATGCAACACCTGAACTAGCCCAACGTATTGCTGATCGTTTATACATCTCTCTTGGAGATGCTACTGTTGACCGTTTTTCTGACGGTGAAGTTGCAGTACAAATTAATGAAAATGTTCGTGGTAGTGATGTATTCCTGATTCAATCTACTTGTGCACCAACCAATGACAATCTAATGGAATTGGTGGTAATGATTGACGCAATGCGCCGTGCTTCAGCTGGCCGTATTACTGCTGTAATCCCATACTTTGGTTACGCACGTCAAGACCGTCGTGTCCGTTCAGCTCGTGTGCCAATTACGGCTAAAGTTGTTGCAGACTTCCTATCAAACGTTGGTGTTGATCGCGTTTTGACTATCGACCTGCACGCTGAGCAAATTCAAGGTTTCTTCGACGTACCTGTAGATAACATCTTTGGTACACCAGTCTTGCTTGAAGATATGGCAAACCGTGGCCTAGACAACCCAGTTGTTGTTTCCCCTGACCTTGGCGGTGTTGTTCGTGCTCGCGCAACAGCAAAAGCCCTGGGCGATGTTGATATCGCTATCGTTGATAAGCGTCGTCCACGCGCTAACGTTTCAGAAGTCATGAACCTAATTGGTGATGTTGAAGGCCGTGATTGTGTCATCGTTGATGATATGATCGATACAGGTGGCACCCTATGTAAAGCAGCAGAAGCGCTGAAAGAACGTGGTGCTAAGCGAGTATTCGCTTACGCGACTCACGCTGTTTTCTCTGGTACTGCAGCACAAAACATCAAAAATTCAGTACTTGACCAAGTGATCGTGACTGACTCGATTTCTCTGTCTCCAGAGATGAAAGCAACGGGCAAAGTAACAGAACTCAGCTTATCTCGCATGCTCGCTGAAGCGATTCGCCGCATCAGCAATGAAGAATCTATCTCTGCGATGTTTAACTAATTTACGTTAAACTCGTTAAGAGCCTGGACTCTTAAACCAGTCATCACACGGAAAGCACTTCATCTATTGAAGTGCTTTTTTATATCTAGCGTCAAGCTAGAGCCAAGCCTCTTTTCTGTGCTATGATACCGCGCTTTTTGATATTCCAGAGAGATCTAAACTTTGAGTCAGCAAATTAAACTGCTTGTTGGTCTAGCCAACCCGGGGCCTGAATACACCCGAACACGACACAACGCCGGAGCTTGGGTTGTGGAAGAGCTAGCCAGAGTCCATAACGTTACCTTAAAAAGTGAAAGTAAATTTTATGGATTAACCGGACGCATTCTTGTTAACGGTGACGATCTCCGCTTGCTGATCCCAACGACCTTTATGAACCTATCAGGTAAAGCCGTTGGTGCGTTGGCAAAGTTTTATCAAATCAAGCCGGAAGAAATCATGATTGCCCATGATGAACTTGACCTCCCGCCCGGAGTCGCGAAGTTCAAAAAAGGGGGCGGTCACGGTGGACATAACGGACTACGAGATACCATTAGCAAATTGGCTAATAATAAAGAATTTTATCGTTTAAGGATTGGTATCGGCCACCCTGGACATAAAGACAAAGTTTCAGGTTATGTGCTTGGTAAAGCTCCTGCAAAAGAGCAGGAATGTTTAGACGCAGCAGTCGACGAATCTGTTCGATGCTTAGACATCTTATTAAAAGATGGTCTGACCAAGGCACAAAACCGCTTACATACGTTCAAAGCAGAATAAGGTTACTATCATGGGTTTTAAATGTGGCATAGTTGGATTGCCAAACGTCGGCAAATCAACACTATTTAATGCACTAACTAAAGCAGGCATCGAAGCAGCAAACTTCCCTTTCTGTACGATCGAGCCCAATACAGGCATCGTACCTGTGCCCGATCTTCGTCTTGACGCACTTGCAAAGATTGTAAACCCTCAGAAAATACTGCCAACAACCATGGAGTTTGTTGATATCGCAGGCCTTGTTGCGGGCGCATCAAAAGGGGAAGGCCTTGGCAACAAGTTCCTTGCTAACATCCGCGAAACTGACGCTATCGGTCACGTCGTTCGTTGTTTTGAGAATGACAACATTATTCACGTTTCTGGTAAAGTTTCACCGATTGACGATATCGAGGTGATCAACCTAGAGCTTGCTCTTGCTGACTTGGATTCTTGTGAGCGTGCTCTTCAACGTAACGCGAAGAAAGCCAAAGGCGGTGACAAAGACGCTAAGTTTGAAATAACGGTCCTAGAGAAACTGCTTCCTGTTTTCACCGAAGGTGGCATGGCTCGTACGGTTGAATTAAGCAAAGAAGAGCTGAATGCCATTGGCTATCTTAACTTCCTAACCCTAAAACCTACGATGTACATTGCTAATGTCAGCGAAGATGGATTCGAGAATAATCCTTATTTAGATGCCGTTCGTGAGTACGCAGAGCAAGAAAACAACGTGGTAGTGGCTGTATGTGCAGCCATTGAGTCTGAACTGTCTGAACTTGATGACGAAGACCGCGAAGAATTCTTATCTGATATGGGCATTGAAGAGCCAGGCCTTAACCGCGTAATCCGCTCTGGCTACGATCTGTTAACGTTACAAACTTACTTTACCGCCGGTGTAAAAGAGGTTCGTGCTTGGACAATTCCAGTAGGAGCAACGGCACCTCAATCAGCGGGGAAAATCCACACTGATTTTGAAAAAGGCTTTATCCGAGCTGAAGTTGTTGGTTATGACGATTTCATTCAATATTCAGGTGAAAGTGGGGCAAAAGAAGCAGGAAAATGGCGTCTAGAAGGCAAAGACTACATCGTGAAAGACGGCGATGTTGTACACTTCAGATTCAATGTATAATTCAATACGTTAGACTCCCCTAGTTCCTTTAAGATTAAGAGTCAGTTATCGCACTGGCTCTTTTTTATTCACTGTGATTAACGCTTTATACATGAGTTATTAACCTAGATTTTATAAGTGATTGGTGGTGTATTTCGATCACAAATACGGCGCTTTGTTCAAAAAGAAACCGAACGATAGCTTTATCTGGATTTATTACAAAAAAGTATTGACGGTTTTGGCTCAACTCCGCATAATGCGCCCCGTTCCCAACAAGACATGTGCTTTTTGGTGAGCAACAATTTGGAATGGCTACTTAGCTCAGTTGGTTAGAGCACATCACTCATAATGATGGGGTCGCAGGTTCAAATCCCGCAGTAGCCACCATTTCCTAAACGCTTATTTGTGCTGGTTGCATTGAGAGCTTTTAGGAAATAAAATGCGGACGTGGCGGAATTGGTAGACGCACCAGATTTAGGTTCTGGCGCCGTAAGGTGTGAGAGTTCAAGTCTCTCCGTCCGCACCATGATTTCTTTGGCAACAAAGAAGGATGTCGTTCTTACATTGATAAGAATTGATATCATTGTTGGGCTATCGCCAAGCGGTAAGGCACTGGCTTTTGATGCCAGCATTCCCTGGTTCGAATCCAGGTAGCCCAGCCAACCTATTTAAAGTGGCATTTATCTGAAAAAGAGGATGACACTCGCAGTGAGATTGATTATATTGTCTCGCTCGAAAAGATGGCTACTTAGCTCAGTTGGTTAGAGCACATCACTCATAATGATGGGGTCGCAGGTTCAAATCCCGCAGTAGCCACCATACAACGTCTTGTTGATTTCCAATTGTCAGCAGTGACTATAAATTTGCTAAGCTAGTTCTTAACTGAATTGTACAGCAACGCGGTCGTGGCGGAATTGGTAGACGCACCAGATTTAGGTTCTGGCGCCGTAAGGTGTGAGAGTTCAAGTCTCTCCGACCGCACCATATTTAAATGGTGTTACACACTATTTGGCTACTTAGCTCAGCTGGTTAGAGCACATCACTCATAATGATGGGGTCGCAGGTTCAAATCCCGCAGTAGCCACCATACAACGTTATATTGATTCACCAATGTTCGATATAACTACACTCTTCACTGAAAACTGAACGTTATCGTCCGTTTTTATAAGAGACAGCTTGCTGCGGTCGTGGCGGAATTGGTAGACGCACCAGATTTAGGTTCTGGCGCCGTAAGGTGTGAGAGTTCAAGTCTCTCCGACCGCACCATTATTCTTTCTATTGAAAGAGCTCTGTACTCGTATAGAGCAGAATACTTAAATGTATTCATTTGTTGGGCTATCGCCAAGCGGTAAGGCACTGGCTTTTGATGCCAGCATTCCCTGGTTCGAATCCAGGTAGCCCAGCCACATTACAACGTTATATTGATTCACCAATGTTCGGTATAACTACACTCTTCACTGAAAACTGAACGTTATCGTCCATTTTTACAAGAGACAGCTTGCTGCGGTCGTGGCGGAATTGGTAGACGCACCAGATTTAGGTTCTGGCGCCGTAAGGTGTGAGAGTTCAAGTCTCTCCGACCGCACCATTATTCTTTCTATTGAAAGAGCTCTGTACTCGTATAGAGCAGAATACTTAAATGTATTCATTTGTTGGGCTATCGCCAAGCGGTAAGGCACTGGCTTTTGATGCCAGCATTCCCTGGTTCGAATCCAGGTAGCCCAGCCACATTACAACGTTATATTGATTCACCAATGTTCGGTATAACTACACTCTTCACTGAAAACTGAACGTTATCGTCCATTTTTACAAGAGACAGCTTGCTGCGGTCGTGGCGGAATTGGTAGACGCACCAGATTTAGGTTCTGGCGCCGTAAGGTGTGAGAGTTCAAGTCTCTCCGACCGCACCATTATTCTTTCTATTGAAAGAGCTCTGTACTCGTATAGAGCAGAATACTTAAATGTATTCATTTGTTGGGCTATCGCCAAGCGGTAAGGCACTGGCTTTTGATGCCAGCATTCCCTGGTTCGAATCCAGGTAGCCCAGCCACATTACAACGTTATATTGATTCACCAATGTTCGGTATAACTACACTCTTCACTGAAAACTGAACGTTATCGTCCATTTTTACAAGAGACAGCTTGCTGCGGTCGTGGCGGAATTGGTAGACGCACCAGATTTAGGTTCTGGCGCCGTAAGGTGTGAGAGTTCAAGTCTCTCCGACCGCACCATTATTCTTTCTATTGAAAGAGCTCTGTACTCGTATAGAGCAGAATACTTAAATGTATTCATTTGTTGGGCTATCGCCAAGCGGTAAGGCACTGGCTTTTGATGCCAGCATTCCCTGGTTCGAATCCAGGTAGCCCAGCCACATTACAACGTTATATTGATTCACCAATGTTCGGTATAACTACACTCTTCACTGAAAACTGAACGTTATCGTCCATTTTTACAAGAGACAGCTTGCTGCGGTCGTGGCGGAATTGGTAGACGCACCAGATTTAGGTTCTGGCGCCGTAAGGTGTGAGAGTTCAAGTCTCTCCGACCGCACCATTATTTCTTAGTTATTAATCATTCGTGACATGACTTAGAAATCAATATAGAAATACAAATAAAACCCAGCTTTGGCTGGGTTTTATTTTATCCATCGTTTCCTATTCTCTCATTTGTTGTTATTACTTTTCCGATTAACCCTTTTTGAACAACAACGTTTTGAACACAAAGTTTTGAACAACAAAAAGCGTATACAAAAAAATGCGTCTTAGCCTTTTCTTCCAAGCACATTTTCAGCTGTCGTCACCGGTCCTCTAAGCGCTTTTCTCAATGGATTTCGGTAAGTTAGGCAAGAGAGCTTAGAACCCTAAACATTGGTCATACAGGCTTACTGGTGTGGATCTACCACCATTCAATCGTGACCATTCAATCGCGCATGAGACAACACCAATCGTAGTCCGTGAAGGGGCGCCCTAACGTGTTTAAAATACACGATGGCTGCGTTAGATTTTTTGATCAAAAAAAATCCAGCCGAGGCTGGATTTTCTATCTTAAGCGTTTCTTATCCCAATAAACCAAGTGCAGCGTTTGGCGCTTGTTTTGCTTGAGCAAGTACTGAGCTCGATGCTTGAGAAAGGATTTGAGACTTAGTCAATGCCGTTGTTTCTTTAGCAAAGTCAGTGTCTTTGATTCGGCTCTGAGACGCATTAACATTTTCGTTAATATTGTCTAAGTTGCTAATCGCATGGTCAAATCGATTTTGGAAAGCACCCAATTGTGCACGGTGGCTATCCACAAACTTCAAGGCTGAATCAACAATAGCAACAGACTCTTGAGCGCCACCAACAGATCTAACATCGATAGTATCAACAGTCACCGCTTTGCCTGCACCAATTGATAACTCTCCCGCTAGGCTACCACCAAAGGTTACTGCACCTTCAATCTTATTATTGTCAGCGTACATTTGAAGCTTTCCGTCTTCATCGACAGAGGCTTTAATCATATCTTGCTGACCATTAATGTAAGTGGCAAGTTGCTCGATATCGTCACCCACTTTTGCATCAATAGCTAGGTTTTGTGCATTACCGAACTTGTCTGTAAGAGCTATAGTGAGATCATTCCCGCCAGCTTGAACTGACCAGTCTTTGTCTTGGCCGTTTGCCGCAACATAACTGTTACCACCCATCATTACGTTATCACTACGCATATTGTTCAGCGTTAGCATTACCGCTTCACCATTATCAGAACCAATTTGGAATGATTTGGTATCAAACGTCCCATTCAGCAGTTTATTACCACCAAATGATGTAGTTTCTGCGATACGGTTTAGCTCGTTGTTAAGAGCACTCACTTCTTCTTGAATAGCAACACGCTCAGATTTTGAGTTTGAGCCATTGGCAGATTGAAGTGATAAATCACGCATACGTTGTAAGATATTGGTTGTTTCATTCATTGCACCTTCTGCTGTTTGTGCAATTGAAATACCATCGTTCGCATTGCGAACCGCGACATCAAGGCCACGACTTTGAACGTTCAAGCGGTTAGAGATCTGAAGACCTGCCGCATCGTCCTTAGCGCTGTTAATTTTAAAGCCTGATGATAGACGTTCCATTGATGTTTGCTGAGCGCTGCTTGCACTGTTCAAATAACGTTGAGCTGTCATCGCTGATACGTTTGTATTTACATTAACCGCCATAGTGGTCTCTCCTATTGATTTTCCGGCGAAGCGGAAACTTATCTTATCCGAGCGGTTTCCGACGTCTCGAAAAACCAATTAGTTCTCTCAAAGTAAACTCTTAGCGACCTTAAAAAGAATTCCTTTAGAAAAAAGAAGAGATTAAATTATTTATTTCGCGAAAGACCTAAATAACAAGAGGTTACCTACAGAAGAAGAAAATTTAATTAAAGAAAATGCTCAGCCTGCCGAGAGGCAAAAATGATCAAAACGCGCTGGTTTATTGGCTTTATAACGAAGAAGTATTGAATTTCAGGCAAGAAAAAGCCCCTTTTCCTTTGAGAGAACCGGGGCTAGTTGGTAAGCCGGAGCCAATGTGGAGATCAAGAGAAATGATCACATTACCGACTGACCGGGGCGTATGTTTATCGTAAAGATAACTAAGCAGGGTAAAGCTGAGAGAGCTTAACTATCCAATAATAATCATACTTTGCCTTGGATTTTCACCTATTACTCACGTCTGGGTAACTATGGTAAAAAGTCCAAATACTACTGCAATAAAGTTATTGCAGAGTTTGGCAACTGTTTTGCTTGAGCAAGAATCGACGTTCCGGCTTGTTGCAATATTTGAGTTTTCGTCAACTGTGTGGTTTCTTTGGCGAAATCTGTATCTTTAATTCGACTGTTTGATGACTCTACGTTCTCTTGGATGTTCGCCAAGTTACTAATACTGTGGCTGAGACGGTTTTGTTTCGCACCCAAGTCAGCTCGTTGTGAATCTACGTATTTTAAGGCCGCATCAACAATACCAATGGCATTTTGTGAACCCGTTACCGTGGTAACATCAATATCTTTAACCGTGGTGTATACGCCTGGTCCGCCATTTAAGCCAAGTTCAGTAGCGAGCCCGCCAGAGATCGCGAGATCGCCTTCGATATCCGGCTGAGCAATAAAGACTTGCAGTTTACCTTCATCACCCACAGAAGCTTGCAGTGCATCGGTCTGACCATTGATGTACGTTGCGAGTTCTTCAACATCATCACCAACTTTACCTAGTATATCGACCGTGACTAACTCACCGTTTTTATTGGTAAACTCAAATTTAATATCATTCGAACCTGCGGCAACATCCCAGTTGGCGTCTTTGCCGTTCTCAGCAAAGTATGACTGACCACCCATTCTAAAATCATCCGCACGGATACTGGTTAGCCCCATGATGATCGCTTCACCAGAGCTGGCACCGATTTGGAAAGAAGCTTCACCAAACGACCCGTTCAATAGTCGTCGACCACCAAATGATGTGGTTTCCGCGATTCGGTTCAATTCATTTTGAAGTGCCACCACTTCTTCATTCAAAGCCTGACGCTCTGATGATGAGTTGGTGCCGTTTGCCGATTGTAGTGATAGGTCACGAATACGCTGTAAGATACTCGTTGACTCATTCATTGCACCTTCTGCCGTCTGAGCAATCGAAATGCCATCATTTGCATTTCGCATTGCCACATCAAGGCCGCGAGACTGTGCCGTCAATCGGTTAGAAATTTGTAGGCCTGCCGCATCATCTTTTGCACTGTTGATACGATTACCAGAAGACAAACGTTCCATTGACGTATTGAGTTCACCGGTGGCCTTATTTAAGTAACGCTGCGCGGTTAACGCTGCTACGTTCGTGTTTACTGTAATGGTCATATTTGCTCTCCTAGTGAGTTCGCAAGTGCTTGCGAAGCGGCCAGCTTAATCTCATTTGGAAGCACTGACCGTAATTGACTTGCTAAACCTATGTAACACAGGTTTATTTATCTATTGTTTTCGCTCTCACTACATTAATACAAGTAATGTGCCAACTTTTTAATCAGTTGAAGTTTTAAATAAAAAGCATTCATTATTAATTAGTTACAAATTTATTTCGGTCTTTCCCTACCCGGTCAAAAATCATAACGATGCTAATTTGAGCGATTATTGCCGCTCATTTTGCCGCTTATTAATTGGTACTTTAAAGCAGCGCTCAATCCACCTAATTGCACATACGGCATAGCACGTAAGGCATTCAATAATTAGATGTAATTGAATAAAGTTAAGTCTTTCGTTTTCCCAAATGCTTGCTGAGAAGCTTGCAGTGCGCGAGAGTTCTCATTGAACTCAATCACCGCTTCTGCGTAATCAAGGTCTTCAAAGTTGCTCTTGGATTTAGCCAGAGTCAGTTTAAAGTCTTCATGTTGTTGCTCTTGAATATCGAGCGTACCCAACCGTGCACCAACATCTGTACGTGCTTTAGTTAAATGAATAAAAGCAGTGTGAAACTCTTCCGTAACCTGGTGCAATTTCGCGGTACTGTTGGTGTCTGAAACCGAATTATCAGAGAGATCCATCGCTTTTTGGAATGTCTCAAATATTGAATAGGTTTTTCTTGGCTCAAGTGTAATAACATCACTTTTGCTAATTTGACCTTTTACCTGAACCGTCAGTCCTTCGTATTCGATCCCCGTTCGCGGATCAAACTCATCGGCTTTTACTACACTGCCATCTTTTTCTAGCTGATACCCAAATTTGCCATTGCTCATGTCAACAAAGGTCACTTTGTAGCTCGATGTATCGCTAGGGTCAGTATTGACCGCTCTTTCAAGCAACAACTCAGAGGCATCGTTCAGTTGATATTCAGGCTCGTAGTCACCAAACGGATTGTCTATTTCCATAAACAATTTGCTGCCAGGATCATTAATCGGCATCTCTAACGTGTTAGACACTTTCATTTTTCGTTGGTAGTCATCACCGGCATACGTCACGGATCCATCATTATCTCGATAGAACGGCTGATTTTTCGGCTTGGTCCCTGCAAAAATGTAGTTACCCGATTCATCCTGAACATTGGCTAGGTTCAAGAAGTTATTTGCGATTTCCTGAAGTTCTCGCTTTTTAGCGACGCGATCTTCTGCCGACAGCGATCCATTGATCATTTCCATTACCGTTCGTTTAGCTTCATCTGCAAAACTTTCCGTATTGGAAATGATCACTTCGTGATGTTCTAGGCGATTACGAGAAAGAACAATTGCATCGACATACTGCCTTAATTGTTCCGACTGTTGACTCACGTTTTGGATATAGTGAGTGGCAAGCGGGTTATCGCTTGCATTTAATAACTTCTTTCCCGAGGCTAGCTGGGCTTGGTTATGGTGAATTTTTGTTTCTTGACGGCGCAGATCATTTTGTACCGACTGATAGTTATGGAAACTTGAAATTCGATTTAACATTTAGCCGCCTCCTATCTCAGTGCCAAAATGGTATTGAATGTGTCGTTCGCAGCTTGCATGATTCGTGAAGATGCCATATAAGCTTGTTGGAACTTCATCATGTTGGCCGCTTCTTCATCTAGGTTCACCCCTGAAATAGAAGCAATGCGCTCTTGTGCTGCTTGCTTTTCTAACTGCGCAACTTCAGCAAGTCTCGATGCTGTAGACATTTTCAAGCCAACATCGGTATTCAAGTTGTGATAGATATCCAACACTGTTGACTCGCCATCATTCAGGCTTTTGTTAGTTTGAATATTCTGCATTTTAAGCAGATTGCCGTTTGCACCTTCAGAGGGGTTAAGGTTTGCCGTGAACTTATCGTTCGCAAACGCGCCTGGGCTTAAGCTGAACATAGTGCCTAAAACATTGACTGGACCTAATGGTGGGTAATCCTGTGGATCTAAAAGGATATTGCCTTTAGGGTCAGTCACTGCAAACTGGTCACCCGTCGGTGAAATGACGACTTCGAATTCTTTAACATCGCCAGCTTGCAAGATCTTAAACTGCGCATTGCCTTGAGCGAATGAGGTTGACGCTTTAAAACTCTGAGCGGCAATAACCGATGGGTCATTGGTTGCCATCTGAATCTCTGCTGCCGCATTACGTGTTGGCCGAATGAGTATTCTCTCTCCTACCGCTAAACCTTGGCGGACTTCGATTCTCAACCCGTCAATTTGAATAGCGTTTCCAACGAGATCGACTTTCTGCCGATCACCAGACGTAGACGTCATGGTGTAATCACTACCATTATACTGGAGAGAGTACTCTCCCCCTTTTAGCTTGCTGGTATCTTCAATGAAGACCGCTAAATCTGCATTGGAGTCAGAGGGTTGAACCACCCTAGATTTTGCGATTCGCTCTTCATTAACATCGGAAAAGATCAACCCACCCACGTTGCCTCGTAGATCCAAACCTTGAGATTGAAGTTTATTCACTTCAAAAGAAAACGATGCCGACATACGGCCAAGTTCGTCCATCAGATAAGGTATATGCTTATCTCTATTTTCCAGCAACGCACCAATTTTTCCATCAATGTCTTTCGTCGTAATCGCTTTAACGCCTTTACCTTCAACGATAGCCAGTCGACGCTGATGAACATCTGGATAGCCATCGATCATTTTTAATTGACTTGCTTCCGTGCCAGAAACAAGGGTATGCCCATTGCCTATATGGACATTAAAGCCTTCCCCACCTTTGCGTTCTGTCACGGTCACCTTGGTGTATTCCGATAACTCTGAAACCAATCGTTCGTGTTGGTCCATCAAATCATTATGTGGAGCGGGCGTGCGCATCATCAAACGTTGAGTATCACGAATCTCTAATGCCAGTTGGTTAATGCGTTCGATACCGAGATCGAGTTTTTTGTTGGTCACATCCGATTGCAAACGGATCGTCTCATGAAAATCGTTGAGGTTATTGCTGATGAGCCCGGCTTTTTCTAACACTACTTTGCGCGACCCCGTATCATTGGGGCTATCAGCCATCGTTTTCACGGCATCAAACCATTCGTTCAAATTCTCGGGTATTTTTTTCGATGCGATGGAAGAAAGCATGCTTGAAAGCATATCTAGGTTTTCTTCAGCATCCGCTTTAAAAGCCTGACTGGTTGTCGCAATATTCAGCTCATTAACGGCAAACTTATCCCAAGAGCGGCGAACATTTTCCACATGGACGCCCATTCCGTAAGTTTGACCGCCATATTGTCTAGGCGCGTTGGTTCCCTGGATAATAGACTGTCGGCTATAACCGTCTGTATTGGCATTTGAAATATTATGCCCAGTGGTATTGAGTTGTCTCTGAGCAGTAAGAACACTTTGTGTACCCACATTCAGAAGATCCGACGACATACGACCCCCAAAAATCTTAAGAAAGACCGGCTATCACCGATCCGTTACTTAGATTATTGCAATATGTATGCCAGTAAATAAAAGAAGATATAAAGTAGAAAAGAAAAAGGCTTACTGAATGCAAGCCTTTGTTTTAATTGTAATCAATCGATGATTACATCTGATCGATGCGCTGTTTTACTCGCAAGATTTTGTTCGCGTATTCAGGATCGGTGGCATAACCAGCTTTATGAATGCCGTGGATAAATTCTTCCGAACTGCCCGTTTGTTGCAGTGCCGTACTGTAACGAGGATTTTGATTTAAAAAGCGTACGTAGTCGTTAAAACTGTCTTGGTAGCTATCATAAGAACGGAAAGCGGCTTGCTCTTTCACTGGAACATTGTCGTGGTATTCCAACGTTTGGGTAGCCACTTTATCGCCTTGCCAGCTTCTATCTGCTTTAATATTGAACAAATTATTACTGCTGCCACGAGAGTTTTGTACGACTTTTTGCCCCCAACCGGTTTCTAATGCCGCCTGAGCAAGCAATAGAGAAGAATCAACACCCAACGCTTTAGCCGCTTGGTTAGCATAAGGCTGCATGGACTTAATGAAACTTTCCGGTGAATCAAACGAGGTCGGTTGAGCTTTTTGAGTTGCTGCTACGTCGGCAAGTGGTACCGCTTCTTGCCATTCACGATTTCGCTGCACTTTATCCATTATTTCTTCAAAGTTATCACTTTGAGCGGCAGCGTTTTGGTTTTCTATGGAGCCGGTACTCAACTGTGCGACAATCATATCGGCCAATCCTAGCGAGCCGGATGAACTCAGCTCGCTCGACATCTGGTCATCCAGCATCTGGCGATAAAATTGTTGATTCTGGCTATCCATCATTCCAGATTCAAAGTTCGCATTAGCATCTCTCATCGACTTAAACAGCATAGACGTAAAAATCGCTTCAAACTGTTTGGCTGCTGCGGCTAGCGCGGCTTTATCATCGGCTTCATCGCCACCTACCGCTTTTTGACGTAGCTTATCTAGGCCAGCAATATCATGAATGAATCCAATGTCGTTTCCATTATTTATCATGCTCAGTCCTTAAATAATGATCAATTGACCTTCAATCGCACCAGCTTGCTTGAGTGCTTGCAAAATAGCCATCAAATCGGAAGGCGCAGCACCAACTTCATTCACCGCTCGAACCAAATCATCCAATGTTAATCCTGGTTCAAACTTGAACATTTTGCCCTGTTCTTCCGTCACCTCAATATCAGTATCCGGAACAACAACCGTCTCGCCACCGCCGAACGCATTCGGTTGGCTGACATTTAGGTTCTCTTTGATCGCGACGGTCATACCGCCATGGGTCACCGCAGCGGGTTTTAGCCTGACATGTTTACCCACAACGATAGTACCGGTACGAGAGTTAACGATAATTTTTGCGGAGCCATCTGCCGGGTTAAACTCGATGTTTTCGACAGCAGATAGGAATGCAACACGCTGGCTCACGTCTCTTGGCGCTCTCACTCGAACAGATGTAGCATCGATGGCTGAAGCCATTTGAGGCCCAAGAAAATTATTCACCGCATCAGCCATACGTTGTGCCGTAGTAAAGTCTGATTCTAGAAGGTTAAATGTAATGAAATCGCCACGACTAAACGGCGTCGGGACTTCACGTTCAACGATCGCACCGCTAGAAATCATACCTGCAGTTGGGTTGTTACCGACAATTTTTGAGCCGTCAGCGCCGCTTGCACTAAAACCACTCACCACTAAATTACCTTGAGCAACGGCATAAACTTGACCATCAAGACCTTTCAAAAAAGTCTGCATCAAAGTGCCACCACGTAAACTCTTTGCCGATCCAATGGAAGAGACCGTGACATCGACAGTTTGCCCTTGTTTTGTAAAAGCAGGCATCTCAGCTGTGACAATAACTGCGGCAACATTTTTAGTCTTTGGCTTTGTGCCAGGCGGCAATTGAATGCCAAAGTTTTGCAACATCGCATTAAAGCTTTGATCGGTAAAAGGCGTTGATTCACCTGTACCAGGAAGACCTGTCACCAAACCGTAGCCCACTAATTGGTTGCTACGTACTCCCGCAATTTGTGATACATCTTTGATTCGCGCTGCCTGCACGCTCGTCACAACGAACATCATGCCGATAAGTAATAGAAAAAAATTCTTCATTTGGTAACCCTTAAACTTCATAGATACTTAATCAACGATTAAATACTTCGTCAATAATGAGACTTTTTGGTTAAAGCTACAAAGAGACATTAAAGAATCGTGCCAAGAATCCAGGTTCTTGCATATCTTGATTGGTTCCAGTACCAGAATACTGAATACGGGCATTCGAAATTCGATTGGAAGCTATGGTGTTATCGAAGTCAATATCGTCTGGACGTATCGTGCCACTGAGTCGAATATACTCGTCACCCGTGTTGAGTGTTAACCACTTTTCACCGCGGATAATGAGGTTACCATTGGCTAGTACTTCAATGACTTCGACTGTAATGGATCCTGAGATGCTGTTACTTTGATTCGCGGCTGCGCTGCCACTGAATTTATTGTCATTACTGAGGCTATATGAGAAATCGTAGTCGCCAATGTTGAGCGGTTGCCCACCGACTTCAAGCGGGTCCATGCTGGCGTCATTGTTCTTAGCTAAATCCGCATCAGCACTTTTCGCCGCTTTGGTGCTTTCGTCTAGGTTGACCGTAATAATGTCACCAATACCACGAGGTTTTGAATCGTCATACAAACTGCTCACCGTATTCAGATTAAACAGGGAACCCGTTTCTGCCGCATAATGCTCTGGCGGTTGTTTTGGGTGAATAGGCGCCCAAGCAGGATCGCCCGCTAGAGGATCATTTCTGCCACGTAGCGTATCCACCAACCCCGAGCTTTCTTCAGCTGCCTGGTCACCTTCAACCGCATCAATGGTCGTTGTCCCTTGAACAACGTCCGTTGTTTCAATCGGTGACTCTAGCATTGTACAGCCACTCATCATCAAAATAGTAAGAACAAATAGAATGCGGTTCATACGAATAACCTCGTTATTAAACTAGTCATCATGAAACGATGTTCATGAACTTATAATCTCAACTTAGAGCTGTTGGTTAACAAAGCTCATCATTTTGTCGACGGCAGAGATAACTTTTGAGTTCATCTCATAGACACGTTGGGCTTCGATCATATTCACAAGCTCCTCAGTAACATTCACGTTTGATGTTTCAAGCATGGATTGTCTTACTGAACCAAAGCCATCTAGACCAGGGACACCCTCTTGAGGATCACCGCTTGCACCGGTTGGGAGGTAAAGGTTCTGACCGATAGGCTCAAGACCACCTGGGTTAATAAAATCGACCGTGGTAATTTGCCCTAGAACTTGATTGTCCTGCTGTCCACGGATATTGACCGACACTTCGCCATCGGTACCGACCGTGATGCTGATAGCGTCATCAGGAATAATGATTTCGGGCTCCAGTGAATATCCTGCGCCTGAGGTAACAATGGCCCCTTCGTCGTTCACGGTAAACTGGCCATTTCGGGTATAGCCGATATTGCCGTCTGGCATCAATATTTGGAAAAAGCCATCGCCTTCAACCATCATATCTAAGCTATTGGTGGTCGTTTGCGTATTGCCCTGTGTATGAACTTTTTGTGTCGCGACAACTTTTGAACCTGCACCCAGCATTAAACCACTCGGTAGCTCGGTATTTTGCGAAGACTGACCGCCTGGCTGGTTGATGTTTTGATAGAACAGGTCTTCAAACACCGCGCGACTTTTCTTGTAACCAACGGTCGATGCGTTGGCAAGGTTGTTCGAAATCGTCGAAATGTTCGTCTGCTGGGCATCTAAACCCGTTTTACTTACCCACAATGCCGGATGCATAATCGTCTCCTTAAATTCTTATTAGCTCATACGAAGCAGTGAATCGGACGCTTTGTCCATTTCTTCCGCTGTGCTCATCATTTTAACTTGCATTTCAAACTGTCTTTGTAAGTCAATTAGGCTTGTCATTTCACCGACAGCATTGACGTTACTGCCTTCAACAGCGCCTGTGAGCAGTTTCACATTGGCATCCGCTTCGTATGCCGCATTAGGCTCTTTCGATCGAAAAAGACCATTAATATCTTTAAATAGAGAACGGTTATCGGTTTGAGTGAGTTTAATTCGATCCACAATTTCCATCGCATCCGCCGGAGCCCCTTGAGGAACCACAGAGATGGTACCGTCGTTGCCGATCTCAACTTTACTGATAGGAATAGGTAGCGTTATCGGTGCTCCCGTTTCTCCAAGAACAAGGTGACCGGAAGCATTAGTTAGCAATCCATTTTGGTCAACTTTCAAATTACCGTTACGGGTTAAGCCTTCTTTACCCGTGCTATCCATCACCGAGATCCAACCATTACCTTGAATGGTCACATCCAAATCACGGCCAGTGGTAATAACACTGCCTTGGGCAAAGTTTTGCCCTGGTCTTTCGGTCATACTGAATACACGAGTCGGTAGCCCTTCACCATACGCTTGCATCGAACGAGCTTGTGCTAGATCAGCACGAAAGCCTGTCGTACTCACGTTTGCTAAGTTGTTTGCTCGTAACTGCAACGCTTGCATATTTTGCTTAGCGCCGCTCATAGCGAGATAAAGAGTGCGGTCCATAATGTGCTCCGATAACCAATGTTCCATTAGTATTAAGCAATAGGCGTGCCAATTCTTTAGTCGTTATTTATCAACAAGTTATGTTTTATTGGTTTTTTGGGGGAAGTTTTTGAGTGGGATGTAGGATCATTGCTGCCTAACACTGGCAACAAAACCAAACCAGCTTTGCCGCTGGTTTGGTATAACAGATGATTAGAGAAATACAATCATTAACGAATCTGTAGGATATTTTGTTGCAATTGGCTATGTACTTCTAGTGCACGGGAGTTAGCTTGGAAATTACGTTGCGCGGAAATCAAGTCAACCAGTTCTTGAGTCATATCAATATTCGACTGCTCAAGAGAGCCATTATTGATAGAACCAAATGAACCTTTCCCTGACTCACCCCAGATTTTGTCACCAGAGAACTGAGTCGAATCCCACTGAGTGCCGCCTTTTTTATCCAGCCCCTGTTCATTGGGAACTCGAACCATACCAACACGACCCAAAGTCACGTTCTGACCATTTGAATAAGTCCCTAAAACGCTACCGTATTCGTCAAAGTCAATTTTGGTTAAGAAACCAGTAGTCGCACCATCTTGATTACTTTTGGTAATTTCGAATGGGGCTGCAAACTGTGTCGCAGCATCCAAATCAAAAGCTAACACCTGAGTACCGTCTGCACCGTTAAGGTCAAGGCCTGCGGTTTCAAAACTGTCTGTCAAGATTGGGTTTCCGCTGTTCATGCTTGCCAGTGTACCGTCATTATTGAACTTCATCGTGTGTCCAACATGCCCCGTAGGCGACGCTGCATCACCACCCGCAACATTGATCATCTTCTCGCCTGCTGAATCCGTCACACTGTAGTATTGATTCCACGTGTTGGCCTGCGTCATATCTTTCAAGTAATAGGTTGATAACTTGTAAGATTGCCCCATCGAGTCATAAATCGTTGTTGACGTTGCTCGGTTGTAGGTATCTGGATCGGTGTGATCAAATAAAGCAGGGTCTTTAAGGTCGCCATTTGCTGGTAAGTTAGCACCCACTTCAATGGCACTGGTTTGTTTCGGTTTACCAAATTCAGCTGGAATATTAAGAGGCTCAGGCTCATAAGAAAGCACATCACCGGTGTCTTTATTCACTTGATAGCCAAGTAAGTACTGATCATTGGCATTAACGATGTAGTTGTCTTTATTTAAATGAAACGCACCATTACGAGTTAACTCGTTTTGTTGCGGAATCATTCGGTCTTTAGAAACCGCAAAGAAACCTGTTCCAGAAACACGTAAATCCAGTGGGTTATTGGTATAAATACTCGACCCTTCATGGAACTGCTGAGCAACCTTATTCGCTTGAACACCTTTACCAGGTGTGGTTTTAGCGTTCGTAAATATCGAGGTTGAATATACATCACCGAACTCTGCACGAGATTCTTTAAAACCAAACGTGTTTGCGTTGGCAATGTTATTACTGGTTGTGTTCAAATCTAATTGAGAAGCGGATAACCCACTTAAAGATACATATGACATTCTAAAATCTCCTATCTAGCTAGCCTATTTACTCAATAAAGAGCTATGCTTTGCCAACTTCTAGTACTTCAGCAAGTCGAACTGGCGATTCAAAGCCAGCTAGATTGAGCAGTACGTTACCATCACCTTTACCGAGAAGTACGCTATTCACGTTCGCATAAGTCGATACTTCAAACTCTTTGCTTTCTCCATCCAACAACCCAGAGGCTTTCACCTTGTATTTGCCAGCCGGCAATGGATTACCGTTTTCGTCTTTACCGTCCCATACAACTTTGCTGTCTCCAGCAGGTTTCGCACCCACTTCGAACGTACGCAGCAATTGTCCGGCTTCATCTTCAATACGGACAAATAGATTGTCCAAAGACTGAGGAAGCTTAACCATTGCTGACATAGCAGCACCGTCTTGTTTCACCCCTGCAGCTCCTGGTACGAGTACATCTCGACCGACTAATGTCGATGCCTGTAGGGCTTGGTTAGAGGTCATTGAAGTGTTTAAGTTCTCGAACTGAGAATTCATTTTCCCAATGCCATCAACGGTTGCAAATGATGCCATTTGCGCGATCATCTGGTCGTTACTGACCGGCTTAAAAGGGTCTTGCTGAGCAAGCTGCTTCGTGAGGAGTGATAAGAAGTCTTCTTGTTTAAGATCCTGCTTACCCGTTGTGTCCTCAGTCTTCTTCTGCTCTTGAAGAGATTTAAGCTGATCAACATAGGACAAGCCGCTTTGACCAACGTTATTTATTCCAGCCATTCGCTACCTCCTTATCCTTATTGACCCATCTGCAGCGTACGCAGCAGCATTTGTTTACTTGAATCTGCAACTTGAACATTCGTTTGGTACGCACGAGAAGCAGAAATCATGTTTGCCATTTCTTCCATAACATTGACGTTAGGTTTGTAGATATACCCTTCATCATTTGCTAATGGGTGGTCTGGGTTATATTCCGCATTAAGCGGTTTATCGCTTTCAACGATGCCCAATACTTTCACGGGTACGTTATGATCACGGTTATAACGTGCCTTACTCAACTCCGCCCCAAACACTGCGTGACGTGCTTTATACGTATCTTTTGCTGAGCTAGAGATACTGTCCGCATTCGCTAGGTTACTAGAGGTGGTATTTAGACGAACAGATTCAGCGCTCATAGCAGAACCAGTCACATTGAATACATTAAATAAGCTCATCTAGTTACTCCCCTTAATGGCTTTGGTTAAGTTCTTGAATTTACTTCCTAAGAAGTCAAGTGATGCTTGGTGTCTGATCTGATTTTGCATAAATAGATTACGCTCTAAATCCACATCTACCGTGTTGCCATCACCGGTATCAGGTTGGGTTGGAATGCGGTATAAGCTTTCCCCTGTCACCTTCGTTGAGGCAGAGATATGCCGACTATCTGTACGGCTAAGACCAATACTTGCCCCCGACGTTGCCGCCTGCAATGCTTTATTGAAATCCATTCCTTTTGCTTTAAATCCAGGTGTGTTCGCCTGTGCAATGTTGGTCGAAATCACCTCAGCATTGCGCTCGCGTACGCCAACGGTGTGTTGGTGAATACCTAAAGCATTATCAAAAGAAATAGCCATAATTGCCTCAACTCAAAGAACTGACTGTTACTACCTAGATAAAAGCAATTTGCATACCAACTTTAAGCTACCTACAAAATTTACTTAGACCTGTACTTTTTCTGAAATTAATAATTGCAATTAATAGACCGTTTAATATGTATCAGCATCAATTAGCCAAATAAAGATTTCAATTGTCACTGTTACAATATAGCGCACCATCACACCAGGCGACTAAACTTATGCTCACCACTAGACTTATACTCACCACAAAGCTTGTACCCAACCATTAGGCTTATAATCGACGACTAACAGTGCCGCAAGCTTAGCTAAAACGCTTGACCAGAAAGAGAAAAAGCCCAGTCAATGACTGAGCTTTCTGAAGTTAGATAGGATAGAACAATCTTTTTGTTGGCTACTTCAGCTTGTAAATAATACCAGGATTACAACGGACCATTTCAAAACGATCGGTTAATCCAGTTAATGATTCAGAAGCCCCCAGCAACAGATACCCTCCTGGGTTTAAGCTGTTTGCCATCTGGTTGAGCACCTGCGACTTCATATCAGGAGAGAAATAAATCAGCACGTTACGACAAAATATAATATCGAACTTGCCTATGAGCGCGTAGCTTTCCATTAAATTTTGCGGGCGAAAGTTAACCAATCGTTTCACGTTATCCTTCACTTTCATGCGTCCATCACCAGCGTCTTCAAAAAATGTACGACGTCGTTCTGGTGACAAGCCTCGACCGAGTGCTAAATTATCGTAAACACCAGCGCGGCACATATCGAGCATGGTTGCCGAAATATCCGTTGCTGTTATCGAAACATTCGGCAACATACCTGGCTTACGTTGCTGAGTTTCTAAAATAGTCATCGCCATGGAATACGGCTCTTGGCCTGATGAGCTGGCTGCAGACCAAATTTTAATGGGCCTTTTATTGGCAGCGACTTCTGGTAAGAGTTTTTCGGCTAGCACCGCAAATGGGTAGGTGTCTCGAAACCATAATGTTTCATTAGTTGTCATAGCATCGACAGCGGCAACCCGTAAGTCTCGATTTCGCCCTGTGACGACATCACGCAATAAATCGGATAATGAGCCAACGTTAAATTTAGTGACTAAAGGGCTAAGACGGCTTCTTACCAGGTACTGCTTGCTATCACCTAATACGATGCCACACTGGGATTCTAAGAAGCGGCTGAAATCACGATACTCTTGATCGCTTATTGTTATCGCTGTCATTTATATCTCTTTTATTTTGTTAGTGCAGTTTTAACCGCATTACCCAGTTCATCAGGGTTAAATTTGGCGATAAATGCATTCGCACCCACTCGTTCAACCATCGCCTGATTAAAGACACCACTTAACGACGAGTGTAAAATCACGTACAGATCTTTCAAATCAGAATTACGCCTAATTTCAGCCGTGAGCGTGTAGCCATCCATTTCGGGCATTTCTATATCGGAAATGACCAGAGAAATTTGATCGTAAATACTGCCCTCTGCTGCCATTTCAACCAGTTTATCGTACGCTTCTTTACCGTCTTTCACGGCAATGGCTTCGAATCCTATAGAAACAATTGCTCTTTCTACCTGCTTACGCGCAACCGTTGAGTCATCAGCAATTAAGATCCGGCGAACAATTTCTTTCTCGGTTTCCGCTTGCGCTATTTCAGCCCCGATAGATTCATCCATTTTTTCGTCAACTGGCGCAATTTCTGCAAGGATTTTTTCTACATCAAGGATCTCGACCAGTTCATTGTCAATATTGGTAACAGCCGTCAAGTAGTTGGCTTTACCAGCACCGTCTGGTGGGGGCAAAATTGACTCCCAGTGCATATTAATAATGCGCTCTACAGAGCTCACCAGGAATCCTTGAATCGTTCGGTTAAACTCCGAAATAACGACAAAGCATTTATCAATATCGGTTGTTGGCCTACCACCAATCGCAAGGCTCAAATCGATGACAGAAATGGTTTGACCACGGATATGAGCAACACCCTTCACTAAGGGGTTTAGATTTGGCATTGAAGTAAGTTTAGGACATTGAAGTACTTCTTTTACTTTAAATACGTTAATACCATAACGTTGACGCCCCATTAATCTGAACGTCAGTAGTTCCAATCGGTTTTGACCGACAAGTTGAGTACGCTGATTCACTGAATCAAGAACACCGGTCATAAGCTCATCTCCATATCAAACTTTTAATCCAAAAAGTGTTAGTCTACCGTAGGCTATGTAAAACCAGAGTAACAGAATGATATATTCTAAATCACATTGGTATTTCGTTACCATAACTAAGTGTAGAGCTTTCTATAAGTTTTATTGCAAGTCTATCGGCTTTTTATTAATTTTATTTAGTTTTTTTAGCTATTCAGCCACCAACGAGCAGATTGAAGCCATTCAGCAAAGCGCTGAGAACTATATATTAAATCACGTTGAGCACCCTGTTGGCGGTCAGCTTCAAGCTAGGGCCGCTAATATTGATTCACGGGTTTTTGCCACCGATTGCCCTGCCCCATTATTAGCGTCATCTTCTTCACTTAGCAATCAATCCAGTAATATCACTGTCTTAATTGAGTGTTCAGAAGACAACTGGAGGCTCTATGTACCAGTGAGAATCACTACTTTGGGCCCTCAAGTGACACTATCCTCCCCTCTTAACCGAGGAGAAATCATTTCCGCTAATGATGTTACTATTAGTATGGTAGACCTACACCGTTTTCGTCGGCAAGGTTTTTCCTCACTAAATATGGTGATAGGGGCAAAAGTAAAACGAAACCTGAATGTCGGCAGTGTTATTCAAGACAAAGATATTTGTGTCGTTTGTAGAAATGAAACCGTCGTAATCCGAGCGGTCAAAGAAGGGATGGCGATCACAACCAAGGGGATCGCTTTATCCGATGGCGTCGCTGGTGAACAGATTAGGGTGAAAAATAGTAAATCCAACCGTATAATTGAAGGAAGGGTAACTGGGATTAATCAAGTCACGGTTCAATTTTGATTATCTGTTAAATTTTTTCACTTTTTAGCGTGCAAAAGATTAAAGTAATACTGACAATAGTCGATAGTGACTGTACAGGTTCTCAATTTTAAAAAAGGCTAACATATGGCAGGTATAGATAATATACGAAGCGGGCAGACGATGACTTCATCAACACGCAGCGCTAATCGTACTGAATCTAACGCATCAAGCAGGACGCAATCGGCTGAAAAGTCAGGTGGATCGAAGCAAGATGCGGTTTCTTTAAGCCAGCAAGGCAAAGAAATCGGTGAAATGCACAATCAAATGGCGACTCAAACAAGTTTTGACGCAGCAAAAGTCTCTGCGATTAAAGAAGCCATCGCTAATGGTTCTTATACCGTTGATTCAGAAAAACTGGCCGATAATATGATCAAGTTTGAAAAAGAACTTGGAGGCTTTTAATCGTCACTCTCTATGAGTCATCAATAATCATTATTCAGTAAGAGATTGTAGAATATGGCAGCACTGGCAAGCTTGGTAGAATTCCAACTGAAAAATGCACATGAACTGTCAGCGTTACTTTCGCAAGAGAAAGTGGCGATAACTCAACGCGTCTCTAGTGATATCGAACGCCTCGCCAAAGAAAAAGTGACGCTCATTAATCAACTTCAACAAACCGATCAACGTATTGGTACCCATCCTGATGTTTCTAGCCTTACAGAAGAAGATGGGCCATTAAAACAAATGGTTAGCCAAATTAATTCCGTAATACACGACTGCCAACAAGCAAACCTGGTGAATGGCGAAGCGCTACAACGTGCCCAGCTTAGCTATAACAAACTGAACAATATGATGCAGCAAAGCCATGGAAAAATCGGCATGACCTACAATGCTGGCGGGCAAACTCATACCCTGTCTACTTTAGGGACGAATATAAAAGCCTAATTTTCCCATCGAAACACTCACCAAAAACCGACCTATCAAATACAAAAAAACGACAATAGATATTGCCGTTCTTAATTACCTAGAGCGCATTCAGCGGTGACCTTCATTTCTGGAGAAAATGAAATCGATTCGATGTTACGCTTGTTCAATTCAGCGGAGCTAAAACTCGGTCTCTCTAAAGCTCAGGATCTCTAAAACTGAGTCTACCTAAAACTGAGTCTACCTAAAACAATGTTTGCTGCCTTTTTTCTGGCACTTGCTGAACTTCACCGTACGTTCTTAAGCGATCCATTTTTTCGACATCAAGCCTTAGTTCCGTCACATAGCTATCGCCGACTTTATAGCTTCTTACGACTTCAGCACCGCGAATAACGCCATCGACCGCTCCTGATGTTCGCTCGGTTCCTAAGCGTTGATCTTTAAGATCCGCTCGACCGCTCACACGCATCCCATATACCTGCTCAGCAAGTTCTCGATAAGCGTCAATCTTTGATGCTCGCATCGCTCTAACTTGCTTCTCTTCATCATTGATGCCTTTTTGCTCACTAATACTCGCGTAGCCCACAGCGGTTAACCATGGATTATCACGCATTGTTGCCAAAGGCTGACACCCCACCATGATCAACGTCGTCAATAGTACTATCCATTTACTCATCATTAGCTCCTATGGACGTAAAATCACAGTATAAGGCTGTGTCATTGTTGGATCAGAGCGAATCAATACGCCATCTTCCGTACGCATAGAGTTTAGCGTATCCAAATCACGACCAATACGATCCGCAGGTAAAAACCCTTGGGCAGTCGCAACAACGACTCTCGATTGCATGCCGACTACTCGAGCATTCACTAAAACGCCACCTTCTTGACGTAACATCGTTCCCGTCAAAATGTACTGAATTTCTTGCTCTTGCGCCAAATCTTTCCAATCTCGGCTAAAAGCGAAGTCGCCTTGCTGAGTCACCTGAATAGTTCCCGTCGTTTTAAAGTCGACAACCTTAAAACCTCTGCGCTGAAACTGATGGATGAACCCTTCAGACACTGAATTGCCGAGCCAGTTAGTGGCATCCATGTTTTGCAAATCAACAAACGAGGTCACCGCGATTGGCGTTCGTGCTGATACACTGGTATTTGAGACAATCAAATCTTCAGTCAAGCTTTCAACGAAAAAATCCATCGTATGGCGAGGGCTTTCCATCAGCATAAACTGAGACCCGGCATACGGTTCTTTACCGTTATAAATCGGGGCGAAGGCACAGGCGGTTAAAAACAGCACAGGCACTAACGTTAACCATTTTTTCATTTTCTTAATCTCCAGATATAATAAGGCTTTGGAATGCCACTGCTCTTTTTTATTCAATGAATTTTATCATTAACACAATGTGGAACATTCCTTGCTTTTCTAACTCTGCTACGAAAAAGAAAGGCAACACCTAAATCAGCTAGTAAATGAAAAGCAATATTTGTACCCAAATGGCGAATCACAATGAAAAAAAACATTTTACTCTTATTTTCAATGCTTTACTCATTAGCTTATGCATCAACACTTCAAGCTGCTTGGTATGAAGTGACTGGTGTATCAACCGTTGTCTCCTCTGAAGAGGTGGCAAGAGTCCATGCATTAGAAGACGCCATTTTTAAGGCGGTTAGCTTTTCAGGCGCAGATATAGGTAGTATCAGCAACCTGCGTCCATTCCTAGAGAGTGATAAAAAAGAGTATCAATTTACCAACCATGAAGTGCGCTATGTCCTCGTAGAGCAACAACGTGTACGCAAAGGCGTAATGTCTGTTCGAGCACGTATTGATATCTACCCATCGGCAACAGGTTGCCATGTTAGCCAGTATAAAAAGACATTTTTAGTCGGAAACATTGATCTTGCCGCCCCTCAACAAGCCGTCATGGGGAAGATCTACAGCCTTGGGGATGATTTCGCACACGTCATCAACCGCCAGCTCGATCAAGAATCGTCGAGTTTTGTCTCTGTAGGCACCACCGACTATGAAATCAGCAAGCGCTACCCAGAACGTTTAAAAATGATCGCTCAAGATACGGGGGCTCAATACATTCTTGGTGGGGTCATTACTGACCTGACTGCTACCATTGAACAAAATCTGATTCGAGACGATGTGATTAATCGACAATTCGCCTTAGAAATGCAAATATTTGATGGTAAAACAGGCCATGAAGTCTACAGTCGCAACTATCGAGAAGTCGCTAAGTGGCCATTTGCAAAGACAAGCCAAATCGACACGAAAAGCGCTCGCTTCTGGGCATCTACTTACGGTGAAATGATGCTTCGTGTGAGTCGAAATATCATGCTAGACCTTGAGTCTGAAGTTTCATGTAAAATTAGCTTACCCGAAGTCGTTGCTCGCTTTGGTAATCAAGTCACCATCGATTTAGGTCGAATTCACGGTGTTCAAGAAGGCGATAAGCTGCAGTTATGGCACACTGGATCCTTTATCGATCAAAACGGCTTACCGAGAAATAAAGTCTCTCAAAGTGACATAACACTGACCGTTTCACGCGTGTATGAAAACGAAGCTGAGTTAAAAATCGATCAACCGGATTTGGCAGGCAGCATTCAAATTGGCGACGTCATGCATAAAATGCTGTAGGTAATTAACGAACTGCACACAATAGAACATGCTCTCTTGGCACAGCTGGATAGCGCAGCCCCCTCCTAAGGGGCAGGTCACAGGTTCGAATCCTGTAGAGAGCGCCATATAAAACAATGCCTTAGTAGGTTATGCTGCTAAGGCATTTTTATTCCTTATAAAATCTTCACACTACTCTGATTTTTGCAACTATGATTGAAGTAGACTTCAGCTTCATTCGGTAAAGTATTTACTGCACAACAACGCATAATAAGTCCATTGCAAAAACAATTATGAAAAAAAGCAATCTCATTACGAATACTGGCCACCGCTTTATCTCAAAAGCCAAAACGGCGTATAAGATCCATATACACACGCCCGATGATAGCGTGCTTCATCGTTCGGTTGGATACATACGTATTGGTGATAAAAAAGGCCTAAAAAAAGCCATTAAGCTTCGCAACGAACTCGGCAGCGCAATGTGGGGGAAATTTTGGCGTCGGTTACTCAAAGATCCTTATTTAATGACTCGGCTCCCCCACTCTCTTGAGCCAAAGATCATTTTCAAACCTCGCCCAACTCGAGATGAACCAAACAAAAAAGATGAGTGCTACATTGCGGCTTGGAGAACGTATGATCAAAAAGGAAAACTCGTTTACAAGAGTGTTGTGTGTTCGATCAGTAAACACGGTCGATTAGGCGCTTACACTAAGACCAAAAAAGCCTTACTAGAAGCGAACAAAGAAAATTTGGAAATTCTCGAGTTTATGGGGCGCCTTAACAGTATCGATTTAAAGTAGAATTGACCTCAATGCAGGGAGATAAGTCGATATAACGAGAAAGGTTAGAGTTCAACTTTTTCAATACACCCTTGATATAAAAACAGCCGTATTGCGGCTGTTTTTATTTATAGCTACACATCATGGCGCTTTAGTATGCTGACACACACTAAATCGACCACCTAGCTTCGGCATATCTCCGACAGTGTCGTCAGTCGGCGTTTTGATTCTTTCACATAGGGGTTACTTTGATCCCATGCGTAACCAGCCAAAATAGAACACACCATTTGCTTAATCTTCGGGTTGGGGTCTTGATAGAAAATCACATCCTGCAAGGTACCTGAGTACCACCCTTCAACATACGTTCTAAAGGTGTTTACGCCAACCATCAGCGGATCCGCATAATCACGGTCCCAATCAACCTTCTCACCATTGAGCTGCTTTTCCACGCACTCAACCGCAAACTGAGCCGACTTCATCGCAATCGTCACGCCTGATGAAAATACAGGATCAAGGAACTCACCAGCATTGCCAAGCAACGCGTACTTATCCGTCGCCAGGTGTTTTACGTTGGCAGAATAACCACCGATTTCGCCCGCAGGGTTTGGATACTCTGCATTTTCCAGTATCTCAGCCAAACCCGGCTCTTCCATTGCTAACTGCTTAATCGCGGCAATCTTGTCTTCTGGGTAAGATTCAAAGAACTTCGGCTCCCCTACCACACCAAATGAAGACACTCCGTTGCTAAACGGGATCAACCAATACCAAACGTCAGGGTTGGTTGGGTGCACCGAGATCAAAATTTTATTTCGGTCATATTCAAGAGCGGTATCCGCCTCTGCAATATGATCGTTAATGTGCGTGAAAATAGCTTTACGAGGTGGAAGCGAGGACGGCTCTTCCAAATCAAGCATTTTCGGTAGTACTCGGCCAAAGCCACTGCCATCCAGCACGTATTGAGCTTCTAATTGATAGCGCTCTCCATCAACTACTTGAACCTCTAAAATGGTGCTGTTGTCGGTGAAATTAATGCCCATCAACTCATGTTGGTAATCAATAGCGACACCTTGCGCTTCAGCCGTGTCTGTTAACACCTTATCAAAGGCACCTCGCTGAACCTGAAACGTGGTTCCCGGCCCAGCCGAGAACTTATCTTCAAAATTAAACGCGGTGTACACGCCATTTTTACGAAAGGCTGCGCCATCTTTGTATTGGAAGTTGGCGTTGATTACTGCATCAGTCATCCCAGCCTGTTCAATCACTTCCATGCAAGCGGGTAATAGGCTTTCACCAATAGAAAAGCGCGGGAATACGCTCTTTTCAATCACTCGAACATCGATGCCTTTTTTATGAAGCAAAGACGCGGCAATTGACCCTGATGGCCCAGCTCCGATGATCACTACTTGAGTTGACAGTTTTTTCATTAATTTAAGCCATGTTTGTTATTTTTATTGCGTGCCAGCTTTCAATTCAAGCAGTGTGTGACCGAGGCCGATATCATCGGTACGGGTCACCACTTCAAAGCCAGCTTCTTCAACGATCTCTAAGAAATCTTCACTGCGGTAAAAACGGCTGTTGCCGTTGGCTAAGCAAGTAAAATAAAGAGAAGTCGCGTTTAAGCTATAAGAAGCCGCATCGTATTTCTGTGCATCCCAAAACAGTTCAAGGATATAGACCGTCGCCTCTTCTGACATATGAGAGCGAACTCGCTTTAATATGCTTAGAATTTCCATTGGCGAGAAGCAATCAAGGAACTGGCTCATCCACCACACATCCGCCCCCGTCGGCAGCACTTGCTGTTTGTCGAGCATGTTAGCTGGAAACGGAGTGACTCTGTTTTGATGGCCATGTTGGGTAGCATTTGCCATCGCCATTTCTAATTGCTGTGGCAAATCGACAATCGTCACCTCAACATCTGCGTCGTGGTTACAGCACTGCATTGCCCACTTCCCCGTGTTGCCACCGATATCCACCAGCGATTTAGGTTTCTTACTGAAAACTTTCTCAAGCAAAACAGGGAAAGAACGATCTGAATAGAAGTGATCAAACTTGAACCAGCTCTCTTTTGCTTTTTCTGGCAATTGAGATAAGCCTTGGTAAATGGTTTCCCAGTCACCCAGCTCTTTCAAACCCGCAGGTGTGCCTTCTTCAATCGCTTCAGTTAGATGCATCATCGCGGCGTAACAAACATCGGCTGTGAAATCCATGTTTGCGTTGGTCATGCCGTCGTGCAGCAGGTAGAAACCGAGGTTAGCCATTTTATAGTTAGGTTTGTCCCAAGTAACAATATGGGCACTTAACGCCATATCGAGCAGAACTTTTACACCGTACTCAGAGACACAGGTTAATTCAGAAATTGATTCTGCTGGTAACCCATCGGTACCAGCGTCATCTAACGCTTTCAAGATACCTAAATCACGAAGTGTGCGAGCGGTATGAAAAACAATGGGAGCGAAAGACAATTTTTGCGCTTCTGTTTTCGCTTCTAATGCATTGAATGGATCTAATTTATATTCCGACACGAAAAACCTAACTTTAATAAATAGAGGATTACTCAGCTGCCATTTGTGCAAGCTTGCGTTTAATATCAACGTTTAAGTTATTAACCCAACGGTTGTAATTTCGGTGTATTTCACCATCGTCGTACTTCAAATTCTCTGATTCAACGTAAAGAATAGAGTAAAACTTGTCAGTATAAGGAATTTCAATCACAGCATGGTGTGAACGAACATACAGTTCCGCACGAATCAAACCAGGCTTTATTTCTGAAATCAACCAACCTCTGTTTTCAGCCGATTCATAGATAGCGGATTTCACCTGTTTACTTTGAAGATTCAGTGCAACTGGAGTATCCTCAACATTCATTACAGGTTGGACACGTCCACACCCTGCAAGAACGAATATGAATAACATTGAAACCGCTATTTTTAGTAATTTCATTTATATTCCTTACCTGTGTTTATTTATAAGCACGCATAGTATTTAGTTAGACCCAAAGCAAATCAATACTCTATGTCAAATCAATCCCAATTAATGTCGTTTAATATTGAGAAATGGTCTGCAAATTCGACTGGCCTCAATTCCGTTGCCGAATGGCAAGCGTGGAGCACGAATTTAGATTGGCCACAAAATGGCTCAACTGAATTCAAAGCCATCCCGCCAATGATGCGCCGCCGAATGAGTGTACAAAGCAAGCTTGCCGTCCAAACCGCATTGGTTCTGTTAAAAGACACCTCGATTGATTACCTAGTGTTTGCCAGTCGGCATGGTGAACTGCACCGAACCGCCATCTTAATTCAATCTATATTAGAAGGTGATGACGCCTCGCCAATGGCATTCTCGCAGTCAGTACACAACACGGCTGCTGGCCTCACAACGATTGCCGTGAAAGCACCAATTCCACTGACCTCAATAGCGGCCGGACAAGACACCTTCCATAATGCATTGATTGAGGCGTACCTTTACCTCCACCAGCATCCATCGCACCGTGTTTTAGTCATCGATTTCGACCAACCTCTGCCAGAACTCTACCAGGAATATGAGACACAAAACTACGCAGATTACGCGTTAGGCTTAATTCTCACTGCGGGCGATGAGTACTCTATTACTAGAACAATAGAACCCAACCAAGCACCTTCCGTGTTACCACAAGGGCTACAATCGCTACAACATATCCTTTTGGATACACAGCGTTGGACGATTGCAGGCAAGCACCAAGCTTGGTCGTGGGTCAACAACGTGAAAACTGGAACTCAAGAATGAGTAAGGTCGATCAATATTGGCGAGTATTCGCGACAGGGCTTTGCTTTACCATCTTTGGTTTGGGGGGCTTAATCTTAAGTTTCTTGATCTTGCCTTATTTTACGATAACAACGCCCAATACCATTGAAAGAGAGCTTAAAGCACAGCGATTGATTCGTTTCTCATTCAATGCCTTTTGCCAGATCATGAAGTTCACGGGTGCAATTGACTACAGAATTGATGGCGCCGAACTGCTCCGTGAAGATCGTAACTGCATCATCGTCGCCAATCACCCAAGCTTGATTGACTACGTGCTGATCGCCTCTCAACTTCCTCAATGTGACTGCCTCGTTAAGGCCGCAATATGGGAAAACCCTTTTATGAAGAGGATCGTTAAAGCGGCAGGTTATATACCGAACCAAACCCCTGATGATCTTTTAGAGCGCTGTGAAGAACGTTTTTCACGTGGCAATGTACTGCTTGTTTTTCCCGAAGGAACTCGTACAACCCCAGGAATTGAACCATCCTTACAACGTGGTGCGGCACAAATTGCCACTCGAACACAAACCGATTTACGCGTGATTCATATTACGGTTTCTCCGACATTCTTAACGAAAGAGAAAAAATGGTATCAAGTTCCTGCTACGAAACCCTTTTTTCATATCGCAGTGAAAGGTAAAATAGACGTCGCACCCTTTATTGAAAATTCAAATAACTTAACTTCGGCAGCAAGGCGCCTTAATCATCACCTTGCACAAAATATTTTCCCTCCCGAATAAAGAATTTAGCTCTTCAATAAAGCAACTGGTGATATCGGTATTTCGAAAATACAGCGCATAATGTAGAATCGCCCCCTTGCAGCAGCATTTTCAGATAAAGCACTAAGTAGGCCAAATTGGAAACATTACACAACGAATTAAAACAACTGATCATCGACGCACTTAACCTTGAAGATATGAGCATTGATGAGATTGAAACAGAAGCTCCACTCTTTGGCGATGGACTTGGACTGGATTCTATTGACGCCCTTGAGCTTGGTCTTGCTATCAAGAAAAAATACAACATTGTTATCGATGCCGACGATTCAAACACTCGCCAGCACTTTGCTTCGGTTGAAAACCTAGCTAACTACATCTCATCTCAAACGAACAACTAGACAGATCTTTATGACACAAGTTAACCAACAAGAAGTATACAACCAGGTTAAAGATGCGCTGATTGAGCTGTTTGAGCTTGATGCTGAAGATATCACGCCTGAAGCACACCTTTATCTCGATCTTGACCTAGACAGCATCGATGCCGTTGATTTAGTCGTTCATCTACAAAACGTAACGGGTAAAAAGATCAAACCTGAAGAGTTCAAAGCAGTACGCACCGTTAATGACGTTGTAGAATCTGTGGTTGAACTATTGAAGGACGCATAATGCGTCCTCTGCTGACTTTATTGTCGGCAATCATACTTTTCACTTATCCAATAGCGGTTTACTTTGGGCTCAACAAGTTTGGTCTACAAACCGTTGGCATTGTTCTGGTCGCTATCTTTGCTGTGCGTATTTTTTCTGGCGGACAGGCTAAAATCAAAGAGTTAAAACACTTAGCTTGGATCAGTGGAAGTGCCGGAATTGTTCTATTGGCATTAGGGTTAACGTTCAAGCAACATGGTTGGTTAACCTATTATCCCGTTATCGTTAACGTTTGTATGTTGGCTGTATTTGCTTCAAGCCTATGGCAACCTCAAACCATTGTCGAGCGCCTTGCTCGTCTCCAAGAGCCTGAACTTCCGCAAAGTGGCGTTGATTACACACGAAAAGTCACCAAAGTTTGGTGCCTGTTCTTTGTTATCAATGGCTCAATCGCGCTTTACACCTGCTTTCAACCTCTTGAAATCTGGACCCTATACAATGGCTTACTCAGCTATTTATTCGCCGGGTTACTTTTTGCAGGAGAGTGGGTAGTAAGACAGCGCATTCGTCAGAGTTAAATTGTTATGACCCAAACCGTATCTTACACCTCGTTGTCTGAGCTTCTTAGCCAGAACAGAGCCCCTGAATCTATTGTCTGCTTTGACGGCAATAGCGAGATTACGTGGCAAACATTTAACGACGACTTATTGCAAATTGTAGACCTTTTATCTTCATCCCCTGTTCAACGAGTCGCGATTTGCACCCAAGACAGCTACCTATTTGCGGCGGCGTTTTTGGCATGTTCAGTCAGCAACAGACACATCCTCTTACCGGGCAACTACCAGCCATGTGCGCTTGCTGAGTTAAGTGAGCAGTTTGATTGCCTGCTAGTTGATGACTCAATTGGTGAAGTTGCTCTGAATGACGTTCGTAATATCCAAACATTATTGGAATCGAACACCGAAGCACAAAAGCCTCTAACCGATAATCTTACGACCATTGATTTGGCAACAGTCCCATTAACTCTGTTTACGTCAGGCTCAAGTGGCACGCCAAAAGCGATAGATAAAACGTTAGAACACCTAGATATTGAAACGGCTCAGTTACACAAAAACTGGGGCGAGTTGCTCAAGGGAAACCGAATCCAAAGCACCGTTTCGCATCAACACATCTATGGTTTACTGTTTAGAATCTTATGGCCGCTATGCTCTGGTGTGCCATTTGCTCGAAACAACTTTGAGTACCCAGAACAGATTCTGTCTCACGCCAATAAAAATAGCGTGCTGATCAGCAGCCCAGCATTACTCAAGCGATTAAAGCACGAAACCAAGAGCGCACAGCTTGCTGCAATATTCTCTTCTGGAGGCCCTTTACCAACCGAATCGGCTCACCAAGCTCTGGACTTGTTAGGACATTTGCCTATCGAAATTTTTGGTAGCACTGAAACCGGGGGGATCGCATTTCGTCAGCAAGAGAGCGAGAAAACACCATGGCAGCTTTTTGACTGCATTGAGGCTAGTCTCAACAGTGAGAATTGCATTAAGTTATTGTCGCCGTACATCGATAAAAACAACTGGTATCAAACCGCCGACGAGTGCGAGATGGTCTCGAGCAATCAATTCATATTGAAAGGCCGAACCGATCGAGTGATCAAGATAGAAGAAAAACGAGTATCACTGGTTGAAGTCGAAAAACGACTAGAGCAACTTCCTTGGATCAGTGAGTGCGTGGTGATTCCATTTGAAGAACCTGAGCGCTTAATCTTAGCGTCGGTTTTGGTATTATCAGATCAAGGCCAAGCGAAATTCGCCATCATGAGTAAAGGTAAATTCTGGTTGATGCTGCGTTCAGAGTTGAGAAAATGGTTAGAACCGATCGCCATCCCAAGAAAATATCGTATTGTTGACGAGATTCCCCTCAACAGCCAAGGTAAGCGGTTGACCTCTCACATAGAGCAGATCGTAAAATCATAAAAGTCGCTGATCGTATTTTATACTGAGATTATCTTTTTGTATTTTTGTCAGAACACCCATTTTCAGCCCAAGGATTCTAAGCACGCGCTATGGATAAGAGAAAACCGAACGTCATTGCAGTTAACACCGTAGAGAAAGAATCAACTCTGACACTTCATATTACTGGAGACATCACCGATTTTAAGGGGCACTTCAAGAGCTTCCCTATTCTTCCTGGTGTTACGCAAATTGATTGGGCACTTCACTACGCAGTCCAAGAGCTAAACGTCCCTGGTTTCTTTAAAGGCATGGAAGTCATCAAGTTCCAAGAGCCGATCCTGCCTGACTCTACCATTGTACTGTCACTTAAATGGGAAGCAGATAAAGATAAATTGATCTTCAGTTACACCTCGAACAATGGCGAACAGACTCACTCTTCAGGCAAAATGAAGCTGGGAGAGAAAAGTGAATAGCGCTGAGGCTGTTTCTCAACACGCAATTGAAGAAAGCAACTACAAAGCTTGCTTCCTAATTCCGTGCTTTAACCACGGCACAACGATGCCCTCGGTGGTCTCATCACTTCTTAATTTCAAACTTCCGATCATTATTGTTGATGATGGCAGTGAACTCGCAACCAAACAGTTTTTGACTCCCCTAGAAGAGAATTCAAACGTAACCTTGGTGACGCTTGAACAGAACCGAGGTAAAGGCGGCGCAGTAAAAGCGGGTATCAAGCGAGCGCAAGATCTCGGCTTTAGCCATGCCATTCAGATTGATGCTGATGGGCAACACGACCTTGAAGCACTACCCGCATTAATCCAAACTTCGCAAGACAAACCTCAGCGCTTGATATCAGGTCAGCCTGTTTATGACGAGAGCGTACCCAAGGCAAGGCTCTACGGACGCTACGCGACGCATATCTGGGTATGGATAGAAACCCTATCTCTATCAATTAAAGAC